>DATKFL010000235.1:0-23449 GCA_035511355.1 Dongiaceae bacterium | reverse complement strand
CTCGATCTCCTCCGGCTCACCGCCCCCGAGCCGCCCGACGGCGTCAGCCTCGTGCCGCTCCTCGACCCGGGCGGGACGCTCCTGCCCCTGACCGCCGTCGTGGAGAGCGTCGCCGGCCCGGCCTGGCTCGGCCGCCCGCGCGACCGGGCGCTGCGCGACGGCGGCTGGAAGTGGATCGAGAGCGGCCGCGACGAGCTGTATGACCTGCGCCGCGACCCCGGCGAGACCCGCGACCTCAGCGCCGCGATTCCGGCGCGCGCGCGGGAGATGCGCGCCGCGCTCGGGGCGGCGCTGCACGGCGGCGCCGTGCCGGACCAGCCGCCGGTCGCCGCCGAGGCGGCGCTTCTCGCCGACGGCCTCGCGGCCCTCAGGACCGCCGACGGCGCCCGCGCCCGCACCGCGCTCGAGGAGTTGCGCCGCCGCCTCGCCGCGCAGGGGCATACGGCGCCGGCCGGTCTCCTGGCGCTGATCGGGGGATCGCTGCGGCTGCAGCACCGGCCGGCCGACGCGCTGCCGTTGTACGAGGAGGCGCTCGCCGCGAGCGCGGCCCCGGAGGCCGCCGTCGACGCCGCGGCGGGAACCGCGACGCCGGACGGCACCGCGCCCGGGTCGTTCGTCGGGATGCTGCATGCCGAGATCGGCGCCTGCCGCCGCTTGGCCGGGCAGGGCGCGGCGGCGCTCGAAAGCTACCGCGCCGCCGTGACGCTCCGGCCGGACGATCCGTGGGATCGCCTGGCGCTCGCCGACCTGCTGGTCGACAGCGGCGATCCCGAGGCGGCGATCGACGAATTGCGCGCGGCGCTGCTGCGCGCGCCCGGGGAGGGGGACCTGCTCGCGAGTCTCGGGCGCGCCTACCTCGCGGCCGAGCAGCCGTCGGCCGCCATCCTGCCGCTCCAGGACGCGCTGCGCGCCGCGCCGGGGCTGACGCGGCCGTGGTTCGATCTCGGCCGGGCCTACGAGGGGCTGGGGCGGAGCGCCGACGCGCTGCGCGCCTATCAGGACTTCACAGCGCGCGTCCCGGAGCCGGGCGATCCGCTCTTTCAGCAGGCGGCTGAGCGGATGAAGGC
This sequence comes from Dongiaceae bacterium, assembly GCA_035511355.1. GTDB lineage: Bacteria > Acidobacteriota > Polarisedimenticolia > Gp22-AA2 > Gp22-AA2 > DATKFL01. The sequence goes on along the minus strand of DATKFL010000235.1, from coordinate 22,382 downwards.
CCTCCGCCCCGGCGCCTGAGGTCGGAGAGCAGCCGCTCGAGCGCCGCATCGCCGGGGCGGGCCCGGAGCGCCGCCTCGGCCGTCGCGATCGCCTCGCCGGTCCGCCCGAGCTCCGACTGCACGGTGGCGAGGCCGAGCGCCGCCGCGCCGGTGTCGTCGCCGAGATCGCGCGCCCGTGCGAAGGCGTCGAGCGCCTCGTCGCGGCGGCCCGCGCGGCGCATCGCCGACCCGAGCTTGAGCGCCGTCGCCGGCGCCGGCTGCAGCTCGAGGGCGCGGGCGTACGCCTCCGCCGCCTCGCTCCAGCGGCCGCCGCGCGCGCAGGCGCCGCCGAGATTCGCGGCAAAGCGGGCGTTGTCCGGGTCGAGGTCGACCGCGCGACCGAAGGCCGCCACCGCCGCGTCGACGCGACCCGACCCGGCGTCGAGGAGGCCGATCAGGTTGTGGTACTCGTCGAGCCGCGGGTCGCGCGCGACGGCGCGCTCGAGCGCCGGCAGGAGACGCGCGACGCGGTCGGCGGGGGACTCGAGATCGAAGAGACGCTGCGCCACCACGACGCGCAGCGGGTCGGCCGCGAACGAGGCGCGATAGCGCGTCAGCGCTCCCGCCGCGTCGCCATCCTCCTCGAGGAGCAGCCCGGCGATCGCATCGTCGAGACCCGGCCGCGCCGCGGTGCGGGCCGCGTAGCGGCGCGCCGTCGCCTGCGCCGCGCCGCGACCGCCCGACCCCGCCAGGCCGAGCCGCACCAGCCACAGCACCGGCTCCGGGTCGGAGGCCGGCAGGTCGTCGAGCGAGGCTCGAAGCGCCGCCTCCGCCTCGTCGCGCCGACCCATCAGGAGAAGCGCTTCGCTGAGCATCTGGTAGGTCTTTGGCAGCCGCTGCCGCTGGTTCGCCAGCCGCAGTTGATCGACCGCCTGCGGGTACTCGCGCCGCTTCATGAAGTAGGTCGCGAGATTGCGATGGTAGAAGACCAGCGTTTCGGAGGCGTCGGGGGCCGCGGTCGCCGGCGCGTCGCCCGGTCCGGCCGCGCCCGCGGCACCCGCGCCGGCGCCGCGCGCGCCCGCGCCGGTCGGGCCGGCCGACGATCCCTCGTCGCCGCCGATGTACCCCAGCGCGCGGAGACTCGCGAGCAGTTCCGCCTCGGCGGCGGCCGCGGCGTCGCCGCGGGCGCCCCCTCCTGCCTCGGCGGCGGCGCCGAGAGCCTCGTGGCGCGCCGCCGTCGCCGGCTGCCAATCCGGGATGCGCCGCGGCGGGTGCGCCGCGACGAAGGCGGGCTCGATCGCCTCCTGGAGCACCCGTCCCGGCATCCGCGCATCGGCCGGAAGGCCGAGCAGGTACAAGAGCGTCGGCGCGATGTCGAACAGGGTCGGGCGGGTCGCGAGGCGCGCACCGCGGCGCGCGCCGGGCCCCGCCAGAAGGAAGATCCCCTCCGGATCGTGCCATTCCACCGGCTGCTCGTTGGTGTACGGGAGGATGTCGGGCGGCCGCACCGAGCCGGAGCGGAAGCCGTGATCCGAGACGACCATCACGGTGGTCCCGGGGCCCGCCGCGTCGAGCACCTCGCCCAGGCGCCGGTCCTGGTACTCGTAGAACCCGGTGACCGCGTCCTTGAAGCGCGCGAAGTCGGCCGGGGGGCAGAGCGGCGTCTCGGGGGGCAGGCAGTGCTGGAAGCGGTGCCCCATCATGTCGATCCCTTCGAAGTAGACGGCGGTGAGGTCGGGATGCCGCGCCGCGAGATCGGCGCCGATCGCCGCGTAGTTGCGCGTCCCGGTCAGGATCGAGATCGCCAGCGCGACCGGCTGTTGCACCGCGCGGCGGGTCTCGCCTCCGGGGGCCGCGGGCGGCGGATGCAGCACGTCGGCGCGCGCCGCCTCGAATGCCGCGCGATCGACGTGCAGGATCGGCCGCACCTCGTCGAAAGGGAGATCGGCGGCGGTGCCGAGCCGCGGTGCGACCGCGTCGAGATAGTCGCGCGGCCAGGTGAGGTCGGGAGGGGCCGCCGTCCCCGCGGCGCGCGGCCGCAGGGTCTCGAAGGCGACCAGGTTCGAGACCTGGAAGCCGCGCGTCGGCTCGGCGGGATACGACGCCCACCAGGCGACGAAGCCCGAACTGGCACCGGCGGCGTCGAGCATCTCCCAGATCGCCGGCGCCTTGCGGAAGCGGCTGGTGATCGGCACGCGCCGGCCGGTCTTCGCCTCGACCGCCTGGAAATCGGCGATGCCGTGGAGATCAGGCCCGACCCCGGTCGCCATCGTGGTCCAGAGAAGCGGCGAGATCATCGGGTCGTACGATCGGAGCGGCGCGCGCACCCCGTCGCGCAGGAGGCCGGCCAGTCGCGGCAGCCGCCCGGCGCGCGCCAGGGGATCGATCAGATCCCAGTCGGCGCCGTCGAGGCCGATCAGGACGACCCTGAGTCCGGTGGCGTCGCGCGTCGGCGGGGTGGCGCCGCCGTCGATCGCCGCGTTGCCCGCCGCGACGAACGCCGCCGGCGGCCCGGCGGTGAGCGACGCGGCGACCGGCGCCAGGCCGGCGGTGGCGAGCGCTTCGAAGAGCGGATCGGCGATCGCCGCCGGCAGCGGATGCGTCCCGCCGCCCGGCGCCGTGAGCAGCGCCGCCGCCTCGGGCGCCATCCGGCCCAGATGGGTCTCGAGGACGGCGCGCGCCAGTCCCTCGACGCCGCCGGCGCGGAGCGCCTCGCGCCCTGCGCCCAGACGTTCGATCTCGATCCTGTAGCCGCCGGTCAGACGGACCCTCGTGGTGGCGCCGTCGGCGCCGACCCGATCGGCGTCGATCGCGTTCAGGCGGCCCTCCAGGGCGATCGTGCGCACCGGGGCGAGCGGCAGCCTGAGGTGCCAGCCGGAAAGGAGCAGGCGACCGCCGGCGAGGCCGAGGCTTCCCTGCGGCACGCGCACCACGCTCGCGGCGCCGAGTCCCGCCGCGACGAGAAGTGCGGCGAGCGCCGCGCCGGCGCGGCGGCCGGGCGCGCGAGCCGATCCGGTGGCGGTCACGCGCGGCAGTATAGGTCAGCCCGCGCGCGCGTCCGGCGGCGGCGGGACGCGGCGTCGGTCCGGGGTGGTTCCGTTCTTCCGGAGTCTAGAAGTCCCAGCGCACGCCGAACCGGACGGTGCGCGGCGCGACGTACCCCGCGGCGCGGCCGTAGTTCGGGTCGGAGACGCCGGCCGACAGCTCGAGCGTGTCGACGTACTGGGTCACCGGCTTGCTGTCGAGGACGTTGAACACGTCCATGAACACCCGCATGTTCGACTTGTCGAAACTGAACGGATAGTCGGCATGCAGATCGACGGTCATGATGTCCGGTGTCCGCCCGAGGTTGCCGCGCTTCACCGGGGTGTACGAGCGCAGGAAGACGAATCCCGGGTTGATCGCGTCGGGATCGACGAAGGCGCTCGCGAGGTCCGGCGTCGAGCGCAGCTCGAGACCGCCGCCGCCGTCGTCCGCCCAGTAGGCGTAGATCGGGTCGATGCCGGGGATCTCGCCGGCGTTGCCGTAGATCGGGTGCGCCAGGAGCGACGTGCGCGGCACGCCCGACTGCCACGAGAAGTTCGCGCCGAGCGTCAGCTTGTCATGCACCCGGTAGGACGGGTAGACGTGCACGACGTGGGTCACGTCGCTCGGCAGCGGTCCGCTCATGAACTGGCCGCGCATCAGGGGAGTGTCGGGGAAGTCGTACAGCGAGGTGATGTTCGGATCGCTCTGGCCGTTGTCGTTCCGGAACAGCCCCTCGTAGTTCCCCTCGGTCTTCGACAGCCGGTAGTTGGCGAACAGCGCCCACTGGTGCGACAGCCGTCGCGTGAAGGCCGCCTCGATCGCCTTGTACTCGCGCTTGCCGTCGGGGAAGCCGTACAGCCCGCCGCCGGGGACCGCCTTGGTGCCCGGGTTGGCCAGCTCGTACGCGCCGAACGTCGCCGCCGGGTAGGCGCCCGAGACCGGCTGCGAGGGTGAGCCGCCGAACGGATCGTACGGGTAGCCGTACGCCGTGCCGTAGTAGAAGTTCTGGATCTGCTCGACCGAGTTCACCTGCACGTCCTCGAGGACCCGCCCCTGGGTGCGGTAGATGGCGCGCACCTCGAGCGACGAGTTCGGCGTCACTTCGAAGGCGTAGCCGGCCGAGATCTCGTCCTCGTAGGGCAGCTTCGTCCCCGAGACCACGCGGGTCTGATCGATCCCCTGGGTGAAGACGGCGGACGACGGCGCGCAGCCGGTCGATCCGCCGAGCCCGTCGTCGCACGGCACCGTGAACGGCAGCATGCGCGGCTGGGTCAGGGAGCGATCGTCGAAATCGGCCTGGCTGATGCCGACCTCGCTCGAGAAGGCGCGCACTGCCAGGTCGTTCGGCACGCGCTCGAAGTAGCGCGCCAGGTTGAACCAGGCGCGGCTCTTGCCGTTGCCGAGCGCGTCCCAGACGACGCCGAGACGCGGCGCCCAGTTTCCGGAGAAGGTGTAGTCCGAGGGCGACTGCACCGAGGTCCCCTGGGTGAAGATGCGCGACTCGATGCCGCCGACGTTGATCGTCTGGGTCCCGAACGGCAGGGTCGCCTCGCCCGCCCCCTGGAGCGACTCGGTGGTGTACCGGAGACCGGCCTTCACCGTGAACCGCGGGCTGACCGACCAGGTGTCCTGGACGAACAGGCTGGTCTCCGCCGCTTCGGTGGCCGGCGGGGTCGGTCCGATGCGGGCGCGCGACACGCGGAACCGGTTGGCGCTGTCGTAGGCCACGGTCGGATCGGCGCCGACCGCGTTGCGCACGTCCACGTTCACGCCGCCGTAGGTCGGCACGAAGATGAAGTCCTGGTTGCCGTCGAGGTCGGCATCGATCGGGTCGCCGTTGGTGTTGGAGAGCGGCAGGCCGATCTGCGCCGAGGGGCCGGTGAACGACGAGGCCTCGCGGTAGGAGATCATGTCGTGCTGCAGCCCGTACCGGAGCTCGTGCCGGCCGACGACGGAGGTCATCTTCACCTGGAACTGCAGGCTCTCGTCGTCCTGGTCCGAGATGAACCCGATGCCGCCGCGCCGCGTGGCGACCGGCTCCATGGTCAGGGGCACCGGTCCGCCGCCGGGGTCGTACGAGGTGGCGCCGCGCACGAACTCCTGGATGTTGCGGATGTCGGTGTACTGCCACTCGTCGCGCGCCGAGGTCTCGCGGAATGTGCCGCTGTGCCAGCCGATCTGGGTCTCGAGGAAGAAGCGCGGCGAGACCACCGAGTTCCATTTCAGCGCGGCGTTGTTCGATCCGTAGGCAATCTCGCTCTCGCCGCCGCCCGCGTCCTGGTCGGTGTAGAGCGCGGCGTTGGTGCGCTGCGGCCCCATGTCGCCCGAGGACGGGTCGCCGAACATAGTCAGCTCGACCTGGTTCGACGGGTTCACGACCCACGACAGCTTGGCGGCGTAGTTGTGCGACTGGCGCGATCGGGTGAGATCACCGCTCGCCGACGGGAAGGCCTGCGCGAACGGCGCCGAGAAGCCGTTGGCCCCCGACTCGTCGAACGCCGGCACGCCGGCGTTGGCCGCCTGGAAGGCCGGGTTCTGCAGATCCATCGCGCGGACCGACTGGCTGCGGAAGACCGGGTTGTAGGCGAAGAAGTAGAACAGCTTGTCCTTCCTGATCGGCCCGCCCACCGAAACCGCGATGTCGTTGACGCTCTCGTCGGTGATGTTGGTGTTGCCGGTCGCGAGGGAGACGAGATTAGGGTCGGAGCGGGTCGCGCCGGGGCTCGAGTAGAACGCGGCGCTACCCTTGAACTCGTTGGTCCCCGACTTGACGATGGTGTTGATGATGCCGCCGAGCGCCTGGCCGTATTCCGCTTCGAAGCCGCCGGTCTTGATCTGCACCTCGTCGAGGAACTCGCTGGTCACGCCGGTGCCGAGCGAGCCGTACACCAGGTTGTAGGCGCCGATGCCGCCGTAGCCGGTGTTGGTGATGTTCACGCCGTCGATGAGGTACATGTTCTCGAGACCCGAGGCGCCGCCGATCGAGGAGTTCCCCTGGCCCGTGCCGAGACCGCTGACCACGCCCGGCGCGACGCCGTAGGTGTCGGTGAAGGAGCGGCCGAGCGGGACCATGCGCGAGAAGTCGTCGTACTTGATGTTGGTGCCGATCGAGGTCGAGCGCGGGTCGACCAGCGGCGCCTGCGCCGTGACCACCACCGTCTCGGTGACGCCCGGCTCCAGCTTGAACGCCAGCTGGGTGCGCTGGTTGAGACCGATCGGGACGTTGTTCTGCACCAGGCTGTTGAACCCGCCCGAGGCCTCGATGCGCACCGTGTAGCTGCCGGGACGCAGGAAGGGGAGAAGGAAATTGCCCTCCTCGTCGGTCTCGGCGGTGCGGGTGCCGAACTCGCAGGTCGCGATCACCGAGGCGCCTTCGATCGGCTTCCCGGCGGGATCGACCACGCGGCCGGCCATCGTGCCGGAGGTCAACTCCTGGGCCGCCGCCGGCGCCATTGCCGATGCCGCGACGACGAGCAGTATTGCGAGCCAGGACGTCCTGTTCCGGACCATCGTTTTCCCCCCCTGTCTCCGCTCGCCCGGGCGACGTCGACGGATCGCGCGGTGCGGATCCCCGAGAACGGGGCGGGATGGAATATATGTATCGAACAGGACATGACAAGTCGGTATCTAACAATTAAATATGATGTCACTTCGAGATATGAAAATGACGGATCGCGCTGTAAACAGGGTATTTAGGATTGAATCAGAGACCAGGCAGGCTGACGAGATCCTGAGCCAGGGTGGGATCGAGGGCCAGGAGCGCGCGGTATTCCGTCCGCGCCTCGTCGGTCCGATGGGCGGCCGAGAGGGCCAGGACCAGCTGGTAGCGGGCCCGGCCATTGTCGGGGCTGAGGTCGCGAGCCGCCGACAGCGCGGCGGCGGCGTCGGCGTACGCCCCCGAACTCCCGAGCGCCACGCCGAGGTTGTAGCGCGCGAGGTAGGAGTGCGGGTCGAGTGCGGCCGCCGCGCGGAAGTCGTCGATGGCGGGGGCGATTCGCCCCGCCGAGAACTCGCGCACGCCGCGCTCGAGGAGCAGCGACGCGCTTGGCCCGGCGGCGCGCATGGCGTCGCCGAGGAGGTCGATGCCGCGCTCGGCGGCCCCCGGCCCGCCGTCGAGAAGCGCGCGCGCCACGAATCCCGCCGCCGTGTCGGTGACGGAAGGGGAGGGGCGGGTCGCCGGCAGGCCGCCCGGCAGCGCAGCATCCGGGGGAGCCGTGCCGGCGGTCACCGCCGCGGCCCGCGACCCGGCGGTGATTTCAGGAATGTCATCCGGAACCGGCGCGAGCACGGCGAGCGATCCCCTGGCGGCAGGCGGTGCCGGAAGGGTGGCGCCGAGGAATCGGCCCGTCGCGTCGAAGACCAGGCCGGGATCGGCGCCGCGCTCATCGAGCAGCCTCAGGAGGTAGATCTCGCGCCCCGGCCCGATCCCGAGTCGCCGCTCGACGCGCGCGCCGATGAGGCCGCTGGTGTAGCCGACCCGCTCGCGCACCACCTGGAGCCCGCTCCCGGTGTCGCCGATCGTCCCGTCCGCGCCGCAGGCGGGAATCCCCGGAACTTCGAGGAGGGCGAGATTCGCGTCGGCGAGCGTCGTGGCACGCGGCGCGACCGCCAGCCAGCCATCGCGGCCGTCGGAAAGCTCGAGCCGCTCGTAGCGCCGCCCACCGCGCTCGAGGAGGTGCAACGGCGCCGCCGCCCGGCCCTCGAGCGGCAGGGCGACGGCGATCGACTGCCAGACGGGGCGACCGTCGGAATCGACGGCTCGCAGGAACCGGGCACAGGGCGGAGCGCCGGAGGTCCGGCCCGCGGGCGCCTCGGCGGCGGCGAAGCGAGACCCGCACAGGAGCAGGGCGCTGCCCAGAAGCAGGACGCGCACGCGTGTGAGACGCGGCGCGAACGCTTCAGCCCCCCGGCCGACATGTCGCCCTGCGGGTGAGGGCATGCCTCTCCCCTCGGGCCGAGCCCGCCGCTCCACGCCACGGCGTCGGAGCCGGCGGTTCGGCTCAAAAGCCCGTCCTGTGCGGGTTTCAGCGGGTCATGTACGCCGAGGGAACGGCATCGTCAAGGGCGATCCGGGGGTGGGCGGAACATCCGGTAGAATAGCGCCCCCTGATCGGAACGACAGGAGCACGGGACGACCGATGGCGCACGAGCGCACCCAGCACTGGGCCGACGAGATCGCGGAGCAGATCGCCCGCATCGGGGGGCATCACGAGATCTCGACCGGCATCTCCCCCTCGGGGGAGATCCACATCGGCAACCTGCGCGAAGTGATCACGGCCGACGTGGTCTACCGCGCGCTCCGGGAGCGCGGCGTCGACGTCGTCCTCGACTACGTCGCCGACAATTTCGATCCGCTCCGCAAGGTCTACCCGTTCCTCGACCGCGCGGTCTACGAGCCGAAGATCGGCTGCCCGCTGTCGGAGATCCCCTGTCCCTGCGGCCGGCACGCCTCGTACGCCGAGCACTTCCTCGAGCCCTTCCTCGACTCGCTCAAGCGGATGCGGATCGAGGTGAAGGTCTACTACGCCGACCAGATGTACAAGTCGGGGATGCTGGTGCCGCAGATCGTCCAGGCGCTCGAGGGACGCGACGCCATCGCGCGCATCCTCGAGGAGTGCACCGGCCGCCAGGTGGAGCCGGAGTGGAACCCGTTCAATCCGATCTGCCAGGCGTGCGGGAAGATGACCGAGACCCTGGTGCGCGGCCATTCGGCGAAGAACGAGACGGTCGACTACGAGTGCCGGTGCGGCCACCGCGGCACCGTGTCGATGCGCGGCGGCGGCAAACTGACCTGGCGCGCCGACTGGCCGGCACGCTGGGCGCGCATTCCGGTGACCGTCGAGCCGTTCGGGAAGGACCACGCCACCCGCGGCGGCTCGTACGACACCGGCGCGCGCATCTGCCGCGAGGTCTACAAGGCCGAACCCCCGTTCCCGGTGACCTACGAGTGGATCGCCTTCAAGGGCCAGGGGGACATGTCGAAGAGCAAGGGGAACGTCCTTTCGGTACACCGCATGCTCGAGGTCGTGCCGCCGGAGGTGCTGCGCTATCTGGTGGTCAAGACCCGCCCGATGCGGTCGATCAGCTTCGATCCCGGGCTGCCGCTCCTGTCGCTGGTCGACGAATTCGACGACGCGGCGTCCGAGGCGCGCGACCCGCGGGCGCTGGCCCTTTCGGGCGCGGGGCAGTTCAAGCCGATCGGCGTGCCGTTCCGCCACCTCGTCAACGTCGTGCAGATGGCCGACTTCGATCTCGATCAGGTGGTCACCATCCTGCGCCGCAACCACTACGAGATCGGGGACGAGGCGGCGGTGAAGGAGCGCGCCGGCTACGCCATCCGCTGGCTCCAGGAGTTCGCGCCGCCGGAGACCCGTTTCTCGCTGCAGCGCGCGCTCCCGGACGCCGCGCGCACGCTCGAGCCGACCCAGAAGCGGTTCCTCGGCCTCCTGGCGGGGGCGCTCAAGCCGGGCCAGAGCGGCGAGGAGATCCACACGCTGGTCTACGACCTGGCGAAGGAGGCCGGACTGGCCAAGGCGACGCCGGCGTTCGAGGCGATCTACCGGGTTTTCCTCGCCCAGGGGAAGGGGCCGCGCGCGGGGTGGTTCCTCGCGTTTCTGGATCGCGACTTCGTCCTCGAGCGCCTGCGGGAGGCGGCGGCGTGATCGCGGCGGTGGCACGACGCCTCGGTGTCGCCGGCGTGGTCGCCGCGGCGCTTCTCGCCGGCGCCACCGCGGCCCGTGCGCAGGGGCCGGGTCTCGGCAGCCCCCGGGGGGCGCTCCGCGAGCAGTTCGTGCAGCGCTACGTCGGGAAGAAGGCGCCCGACTTCACCCTGACCGACCTGAAGGGCCAGGATCACCATCTCGCCGCGCTCAAGGGGAAGGTGGTGCTGCTCAATTTCTGGTACTCCTCCTGCGTTCCCTGCCGGCGCGAGACCCCCGATCTGTCGGCGATCTACCGCGTGCACGCCAAGGACGGTCTCGAGATCCTCGGCATCAACCTCGACGACCTCCTGATGCCGACCGCCGGGCATTCGCCGCTCAAGGTCTTCCTCGACGAGTTCAAGCCGCCCTATCCGATCCTGATGGCCGACGAGAACGTCTTCGATCTGTACGGCGGCATCCCGGTGCAGCCGATCTCGTTTCTCATCGACCGCGACGGGAGCGTGGCGCGCCTCTTCTGGGGGGCGTTCCCGGGCGCGACGTTCGAGAAGGGGATCGTCGCGATGCTGGACGCTCCGGCGCCGCCGCCGGGCCATCCCGGACCTCCGCCGACGACACCGAACAGCAAGCCGGCTCCGCACGCGAAGCCGCCGGCCTAGGCGCCCGGCCGTGACCTGGCAATGGCCGCGCTCGGAAGGCTGGGAAGCCGGATGCGGCGTTGCTCGTCCCGGCCCTAGTCGGTGATCGGCTCGACCCCGACGACGTTCGGAATCGGCCAGGCGAGGTTGGCGCCGGCCGCCGTGCCGCCCGACTCGCCGAGGAACTCCATCTCCCGGTCGCCGGCCCGCACGAACATCTGCGCCTCGCGCCCGCCCTCGGCGTAGATCGCGCCCTTGATGCCGATCGGCAGGCCGAGGAGGGCGTCGATCAGATCGTGCGTCGCGTGCGGCGCGCGCGCGTGGATGAACAGCACCCGACCCTTCGCGTCGACGCCGATCGCGGCGGTGCTGAAGGCGCGCGGCTGCGGCGCCCAGACGTTGGCGCCGCGGCAGGAGATCATGCGGATGCTCTGCACGAGGGTGCCGTAGGCGGGGCCGAGCGCGTCGAGGTCCTGGCACTCCCGGTCGATGATCTGCGCCCGGGGAAGCGCGGCGTCGAGCGGGTCGAAGGCCAGGACGGCGCGGTCCTTCGAGAGCCGCGGATTGTTCACGTGGCCGGGCGTGCGCATCAGCGACACGCTCGATCGCATGTCGAGCTGGTACATGCTCGCGTTGATCGCCGCCGCGAGGTGGTGCCGCGTCGCCCATTCCCGGGCGGTCAGGGGTTGCCCCTCCGAAGGGGCCGAGGCGTTGAACAGCCGGAGGCGCCAGCGCGCCGGGTCGATGCGCAGGATCCTTATCCGCCCGTCGCCACCCTGCGCCCTGGCGGAGACGAATTCCCCCAGCTCGAGACCGGGAAGGAGAATCGTCCAGCCGACGGCAGCGGGGGTTTCGGGCCTGGCGGTCGTTGCGGTCGGGGCGGTCGTCCCGGGCCCGGCGGCCGCGGGTGCGGGGATGCCGGGGGGAGCCGCGGGCGCCGGCGCGGCGCCGAGAAGCAGCATCAGGAGCGCGACCATCTGGACACCCCCGCCGCGGAGTCGCGCGACCCCGCCCCCGCGCGCGGCGCGGTGCTCCGTGCGCCCGCCGATTCTATCGCAGCGATCCTCGCCGTAAAATGGCGGCGTGCTGCCGTCGTCACGCTCGATAGCGCTCTTCGTCTTCCTGGGACTCCTGCCCGCGCCCGCCGGCGCCTCCGCCGCCGCGCCGGCCCGGCTGCAGGAATCGGTGCGGGTGATCGATCGGGCCTGGCGGCGGGTCGGCCTCACCGTGACCGTCACCGATCGGCAGGGGCGCCCGGTGCGCGGCCTCGCCGCCGGCGAATTCCGCGTCACCGACGGCGGTCGCGCGGTCGCTTTGGCGGAGTTCGGTCCGGAGGAGGCGCGACGCGATCGACCGCTCTCCGTGGCGGTCCTCCTCGATCTCTCGGAGAGCATGCAGGGTCAGGTGAACCGGGTGGAGGAGGCGGCGCGCGCGCTTCTCCGGGGTCTCAGGCCCGGCGACGAGGTGATGGTCGCGAAGTTCAATCATCAACTGACCGTGCTGCAGCCGTTCACCGGGGTCATCGTCCCGGGCGAGGGGGCTCTCCGCGACGTCGGGCGCGCGGGCGGCGGCACCGCGCTCTTCCGGTCGATCGAGGGGACGCTCGGGAGGCTTCGCGACCGCGCGGGACGGAAGGTGATCCTGGTGGTCAGCGACGGCGCCGACAACAGCTTCGCGTCGGACCAGTCGGTCATGCAGTCGCTCTACCTCCAGGAGTTGATCCGGATCTGCTTCCGCACCAACACGACGGTGTACGGAGTGCAGCCGGGCATGATGCGCGGCGCCGAGGCGTTCGAAGATTTCGTGGCCGAGACCGGCGGGCGGATGGTCTACACCGGCGAGCGGCTCGATCTCCTGTTCGCGCGCCTCGGTGAGGAGTTCCTGAGCCAGTACTACCTCGCGTGGGACATCGACCCGAAGATCGCCGAGGGGACGCTGCGGCGCATCCAGGTCGCGACCCGGCGTTCCGACCTGCGGGTCGCCGCTCTCCGGGGGTTCGTGACGCCGCGCGGCCTGGTCGGCGTCCGGCTCCGCGACCTGGGGGACGACGACGCGTCGGTGCGGGCCGACGCGCTGTGGGATCTCGGGTTCGCCGACGATCCGCGCGCCGTCACGGCGCTCGCGGCCGGGCTTGCGGATCGGGATGCGCAGGTGCGCTGGCGCGCGGCGGAGGGTCTTGGACGGCAGCGCGATCCGGCGTCGCTCGACGCGCTCGTCGATCGCCTCGCCGACGCCGATCGGCGGGTGCGCTCCGCGGCGGCCGAGGCGATCGCCGGGTTCGGCGTCAGCGCGGTCGCGACCCTGGCGGCGGCCCTGTCCCGACCCGAGGTCGCCTCCGGCGCCGCCGCGCTGCTCGGCCGGATCGGCGACGCCGAAGCGCTGGCGCCGCTCGAGGGCCTCGCGGCCTCGGACGATCCGACCCTCCGCCTGGCGGCGGCGCGCGCCATCACCGACCTGGGGCTGCTCGCCGGAGTGGCGCCGCTCCGGCGCCTGTTCGGCGATCCCGACCCGGGGCTCCGACGCGCGGCACTGCGGGGCGTTTCGCGGCTCGCCGGTCCCGCGGCACCCCCGATCCTGATCGCCCACCTGCGCACCGAGGACGACCCGGTGGTGCGTGCCGCAGTCGAGGCGATGCTCGAGCCGGCGCCTCCCGCGGCGGGGCATTGATGTCGCGACGCGGCGCCCGGCGGGTCGTCGTGCCTGGCCTCGTCCTGATCGGCGGGCTTGCCGTGAGCCCGTTGTGCGCCGCGCCGGCGACCCCGCCGGCGCCGTCGTCGCCCGCGCGCGCGGCTGCCGCGCCGGCGGCGCCGCCGATTCTCGCGGGCGCGGCGGTGCGCAACATCACCCCCGACATCGGCCCCGAGGCGCAGCCGGTCGGCATGGCCGGCTTTTCGATTGGCCGGATCGCCGAGGGGGTGCGCGACGACCTGCAGGCGCGCGCTCTCGTGCTGGAGGGGGGCGCGGGGCCGGTCGCGATCGTCACCCTCGACCTGTACGGCCTGACGCGCACCGACGTCGAGCGGATCCGCGCCGCGGTGCGCTCCCGCCCGGACGCGCCGCGGTTCGGCGGCATCATGGTCGCCGCGACCCGCACGCACGCGGGCGCCGACGCCACCGGGCAGTTCGTCGCCGCCGGTCTCGCGGTCGATCCCGCCTGGAAGGATCGGATCGTGCGGGCCGCCGCCGAGGCGGTCGAGTCCGCCTGGCGCGATCGACGCCCGGCGCGGCTCTCGTTCGCCACCGCCCGCCTGCCGCGCCTCATCGCCGACACCCGCCAGCCGACCCGCCTCGACGATCGCGCCGTGCTCCTCCGGATCGAGAGCGCCAGCGGTCGCAACGGCATCGCCACGCTCGCCGGGTTCGCCGCCACCCCGGAGAGCCTCGGTCGGAAGTCGCGCCTGCTCTCGGCCGACTACCCGGGCGACCTGCGCCGCGCCCTCGAGGAGGGGTTCGGCGGGATCGCGCTCTTCCTGACCGGCGCCTCGGGGGGACGGATGACACCGGTGCCGCCGGCCGGGACCGATCCGGCGGTGGCGCCGGCGGAGGTCGGGCGCGCCATCGCGCGCGGACTGCAAGTGGCCTGGTCGGAGCGGGAGGAGGCGCGCGAGGCGGCGCCCGGGGACGCGGTCCAGGGGACGATCGAATGGAAGAGCGCCGCGGTGCATCTCACGGCCGAGCCCGAGGCGCCGCGCGCCGCCTCCCTGTTCGGGGCCGGCGGCGGCGCTTCCGACCCGGCCGGCGGCCGTACGACCGAGGTCGGAGTCCTGACCCTGCGCACCGACGCCGGTCTCGCCCTGCAGATCGCGTGCATCCCCGGTTCGATCTACCCCGAGCTGGTCCTCGGCGGGATCCCCGACCCGCAGGACCCGGCCGCCGACCTTCCGGGCGCGGCGCGCGAGACCCCCCTCAAGGACCTCCTCCGGGCGCCGCTCAGGATGGTCGCCGGCCCCTGCGGGGACGACCTCGGCGAAATCATCCCCGCCTCGGAGTGGGACGAGCGCGCCCCGTTCGCCTACGGCCTCAAGAGTCCCCAGCGGGGCGAGGAGACCTCCCCCGGACCGGGCACGGCGGCGGCCCTCCTCAAGGCTCTTGGCGACCTGTTGCGGTAGAATCGCGCCTTCACCGGTCCCCTGGAGGAAAGCCATGGCCACATCCGCCGCCCCGAAGGTCACCTACGCGACGCTCGCCGCCGGCCAGACGCCGGAGTTCACCCGCGCCTACGACGAAGCGCTCGAACAGGTGCGCGGCCGGCTCGGCCGCACCTACCCGATGTTCATCGGCGGCAGGGAGGTCACGGCGCAGGAGACCTTCGCCGACACCAGCCCCATCGACACCCGCATCGTGCTCGGCCGGTTCGCGAAGGGGACGCGCGATGACGCGAAGGCGGCGATCGCGGCGGCGCGCAAGGCGTACGAGACCGTCTGGCGTGAGACCGGGTGGAAGGAGCGGGTCGCGGCGGTGCGCCGGATCGCCGCCGCCATCGAGCGGCGCCGATTCGAGATCGCGGCGGTCATGAGTCTCGAGGTCGGCAAGAACCGGCTCGAGGCGATGGGGGACGCGCAGGAGACCGCGGATCTCATGGTCTATTACTGCGACCAGGTCGAGAAGCACAAGGGATACGAGGAGCCGATGGAGTCGCTGTCGGAGCGCGAGACCAATCGCGACGTCCTGCGGCCCTACGGGGTCTGGGTCATCATCGCGCCGTTCAACTTCCCGATGGCGCTGGCGGGCGGGCCGACCTCGGGGGCGCTCCTGGGCGGCAACACGGTCGTCTTCAAGCCGGCGACCGACACGCCGCTCACCGGATGGATGCTGACCGAATGCGTCCGCGAGGCCGGGCTTCCGGACGGCGTCTTCAACTTCGTCACCGGTCCCGGTTCGACGGTCGGCGACGAGCTGGGGACCAACCCGGACGTGGACGGCATCCTGTTCACCGGCAGCCGCGACGTCGGCTTCACGCTGTACCAGAAGTTCGCGCGCGACTACCCGAAGCCCTGCATCGCGGAGATGGGCGGCAAGAATCCGGCGATCGTGATGCCGAGCGCCGACCTCGAGGAGGCCGCCGAGGGGGTCATGAAGTCGGCCTTCGGCCTGCAGGGCCAGAAGTGCAGCGCCTGCTCGCGGGTCTACGTGCACAGGTCGGTGGCGCAGAAGTTCACCGACCTCCTGGTCGAGCGGATCGGCAGGATCGTGATCGGCGATCCGACCCGCAAGGAGACATGGCTGGGCCCGGTGATCAACAAGGCGGCGGCGGAGAGCTTCGCGAAATTCGTGGCGGTCGGCGCGCGCGACGGGAAGATCCTCGCGGGTGGCAAGGTCCGGAGCGACGAGCCCCTGGCGAACGGCTTCTTCGTCGAGCCGACCCTCGTCGCCGGACTGCCGAAGGATCACGCGCTGGCGCGCGAGGAGATGTTCCTCCCGATCACCGCGATCTGGGAGGTCGACTCGCTCGACGAGGCGCTCACCCTCGCGAACCGCACCGAATTCGGGCTGACCGCGGGGCTGTTCAGCAAGGACGACGCCGAGATCCGCCGCTTCTTCGATCGGATCGAGGCGGGGGTGGTCTACGTCAACCGCCGCGCCGGCGCCACCACCGGCGCCTGGCCGGGGATCAACCCGTTCGGCGGCTGGAAGGGGAGCGGTTCGTCCGGCAAGGCGTCGGGCGGTCCTTACTACGTCGCCCAGTTCATGCGCGAGCAGAGCCGCACGCTCATCCGCGGCTGATTCGAGGCAGTTCCCGCCCCGGCGGTTCCCCCTGATCGGGGGAGGTCCAGCCGCTCGAGGGGCGGTGTTCCGGCAGGCCGGAGTTCGAGGCTCACCTTTTCCGCGGTCGTGCGTCTATAGCCGATGCGGGGGAGTTCAAGGCCCGCCGAGAACCGACGAAACATGCAGCCCATGGACGACACCAGGCTGATCGGCGAGGCCAGAGCGGGCGACCGGACGGCGTTCGAAACGCTGGTCCGGCGCTACGACCGGAGCGTGCTCCGCGTGACGCTCCGGTGCCTGCGGTCCCGCGAGGAGGCCAGGGATGCGTACCAGGAGACCTTTCTCAGGCTGTACCGGACGCTCGGCGAGTTCCGGCACGACTGCAGCCTGGAGACGTGGATCCTCAGAATCGCCAGCAACGTCTGCATGGATCTCCTGCGCCGCCGGGCGTCCCGCCCCGAGGAGTCGACGGGTCTCGACGCCGCGCCGGAACCTGCCGAGGGACGGCCGGACCATGACCCCGACCGCGCCTTCGCGCGCCTCGAGTTGCGCCGCCGGATTGAACAGGCGCTCGAGGGCCTCGCGCCGCGCGAGCGGATGGTGTTCGAGATGAGGCACTACGAGGGGATGCGTCTCCGGCAGATCGGCCAGGTGATCGGCACGACCGAGGAGACCGTGAAGAACTGCCTGTTCCGGGCGCACCGGCACCTGCGCGCGGCGCTCGCCGACCTGGGCGGCGCGCGGCTGCCGGAGCTGCAGGCGTCGAGCGACGGCGCCGAGGTCCGGGCGTGAGGATGAGCATGGATTGCGAGAAGACCCGCCTGCACCTGATGCTGGCGCTGTACGGCGAAGTGAGCGATCCCGAGCGGGAGATCGCCGCGCGCCACATCGCCGACTGCGACACCTGTCGCGCGGCCGAGGCCGACGAGCGGAGGCTGCACTCCATCCTGGCGGAGCGCGCCGACGCCGCCCTCGGGCCGGAGGACGATCTCCTGGCGCTCTGCCGGCGCGACCTGGCCCAGGCGCTGGACCGCGAGCCGGCGCCGCGGGTCCGCTTCGGCCACCGGCTGCGCTCCTACTGGATGGAGTCGCGCCTCTCCCCCGCGTTCGGCATGGCGCTCGCGGCGGCCGGGTTCATGGTCGGCGTCGTGGCGCTCCGGCTCGCCCCGGGGCTCGGCATGACGCCCGCCGGCCCGGCGCCGGTCGGCGCCGCCGCGGTGGCGTCGCCGTCGGTGGCCAACGTGCTGTCGCTCGAGTCGGCCGGCGGCAGCGACCAGGTGCGGTTGTCGTACGACACTTCCGAGCGGCAGCAGCTGGAGGGATCGGTCGCCGATCCGCAGATCCGGGCGCTCCTGGTGGCCACGGTGCGCGACAGCCTGAACGCCGGCTTCCGGCTCGAAGCGATCGGGGCGCTGTCGCAGCACACCGCCCACGAGGAAGTCCGCGCCGCGCTTCTCGACGCCCTGCGTCGCGACGCCAACCCGGGGGCGCGGCTGCGCGCCATCGATGCCCTGAGCGATCGGGTCGGCTCCGACGCCGCGGTGCGTCAGGCGATGCTCGACGCCGTCCACGGCGACGCCAATCCGGGCGTCCGGGTGCGCGCCATCGACTTCCTGGCGCGCGGCCGTGATCGCGCGCTGCTCGGCGAGATGGAGCGGCTGGCGCGCGAGGATCCGGACGCCTACGTGCGGATGCGCTCGGCCGGGTTCGTCGACGCCGTGCATGCGGGAGACGGCCGATGAACCGTCCACAGCGGCGTGGCGCCTTCGCCGGCACGACCCTGGCGGCCGGGTTCGGGCTGCTCCTGGTCGCCCGCCTCGCCGCGTCGGTGACCGTGGCGCAGGATCGCCCGCGACCGATGGAGGATCGCGCCGCCCGGCCGGGACTGCCGGTCGTGCACGAGATCAGCGGCAGCGTGCCGGCCGGCCCGCAGCGCCTCCGGATCGACACCGCCATCGGCTCGGTGCGGCTGCGACCGGCAGGCGGTGACGACACCGTGTACAAGGTCCGCCTGCGTTCCATCGGCGCCGCCGATGCCGCCGAAGCGCGCCGCCGGATCGATCGGATGACGGTCTCCGCCAGCCGCAGCGGCGACCTGCTGCACTTCACCGGCAGCCTGCCGCCCGACCCCGACGCGGCGCGCGGCCTGACCGCCGAATTCGACATCGAGGTGCCGGCCGCGGTCCGCGTGGTCGAGGTGGCGACCGGGGCGGGCGACATCGACGCCACCGGGCTCCATGGGCGGCTGGTGCTCACCACGCTCGCCGGCGCGATCACCGGCGGCGACCTCGGCGGCCCGATCGAGGCGGAGACGCACGCCGGGCGGATCGCCATCGGCGCGGTGGGCGCCGACGCCCGCCTCACCTCGGCCGGCGGCGACGTCCTCCTGGACGACGCGCGCGGCGCGGTGATCGTGCGCACCTCCGGCGGCGACGTGCGCATCGGCCGCGCCGGCACCCTGACGCGGGTCGACAGCGGCGGCGGCAACGTGCGGATCGAGCAGGCGGGCGGGGTGGTGCGGGTCGCGACCGGCGGCGGCGACATCGACGTGCGCAACGCGCTCGGCGAAGTCAGCGCCGCCACCGCGGGTGGTGGCATCCGGGTCGGCAACGCGCCGGGGGTGCGCTGTGAGACCGCGGCCGGCCCGATCGTCCTCGGTTCGGTCGACGGTCCGATCCGGGCGATCTCGTCGGCGGGGAACATCAACGCGCTCTTCGACGCCGCCTCGCTCAAGGCCGACTCCGACATCCAGACCTGGCGGGGCGACGTGGTGGTCGCCATCCCCGAGGACCTCGCGGTCACCGTCCGGGCGCTGGTCGACAACCCGGTGGGACGGTCGATCCAGAGCGACTACCCCCTCAACATCCAGCGCGACCTGGAGACGGCCGGGCGGCCGCTCGAGATGGGCGAGGCAAGGCTTCTCGGCGGGGGCCCTCTCCTGAAACTGCGCACTCTCGGCGGGCGTATTGTCATTCGCAAAGTGTCCAAAACCACCGCGGCCGTCGTCGACGCCGCCGCGGACAACCAGGCGGGTACGGAGGCTCAATGAACGTCTCACGCGGCACAGCATCGGTCGTCGGTCTCGTGGTCGTCGCCATCGCCGGCGCGGTCGCCTTCGCGGGGACCTCCACCCCGGCGCCCGACGCCCCGAAGGTGCACAAGAACGTCGTCATCTTCCGGAGCGGCGGTTCCTGGCTCGGCGTGCAGATCGCCGACGTCGACGCGGATCGGGCGCGCGCCCTCGGCATGCGCGAGGAAATGGGGGCCGAGGTGCAGTCGATCTCTCCCGGCAGCCCGGCCGAGGAAGCCGGCGTGGAGAAGGGCGACGTGATCACCGAGTACCAGGGGACCCGGATCGAGGGGGTCTCGCAGCTGACCCGGCTGGTGCGCGAGACCCCGCCAGGTCGCGCCGCCACGGTCAAGATCTTCCGCGACGGCGGCACCCAGACCCTCAAGGTCAAGGTGGGCGAGCGCAGCGAGTCGGAGGCCCCTCAAGTGCATCGGTTCGCCTTCAAGGGGGATGGCGACGGTGACGGAGACTGGGACGAGGGTGACATCGAGATGCCCGAGATCCCGGAGATCCCCGAGTTCGACTTCAAGACCCTGGGCAACCTCGGCAACATCGACATCCCGGGGATTCTCGAAGCGCACGGCATCAGCGGCCGGCCCCGTCTCGGCGCCGTGGTCGACGACCTGACCCCGCAGCTCTCCGAGTACTTCGGCGTGAAGCAGGGGAGCGGCGTGCTGGTGAAATCGGTCAAGAAGGGGTCCCCCGGCGACAAGGCGGGGCTCCGGGCGGGTGACGTGATCGTGAAAGTCGAGGACGAGAACGTCGAGGATGTCTCGGACCTCCACCTCGCGCTCAAGGAGCGCCGCGACAAGGACGTCCGGGTCACCGTGGTCCGCGATCGGCGCGAGACCTCCCTGACGGTGCCGCCGATGCCGGCCGCCCCGGAAGCGCCGACGCCGCCGGTGCCGCCCACGCCGCCGGCGCCGCGCGGCCACCGTCCGGGCGCGCAGTCGGCGCTCAACGAGCAGGTGCAGCATGAGGTCGAGCGGGCCCTCCGGGACGCGCGCGCGGCGCAGGCCGACGCGTGGCGGGCGCTCCGGGACAAGCAGCGCGCCCACGAGGACGCGCTCAAGTCGCTCGGCCAGTCGGTCGAGGTGGACGCCGATTCCGACGACGAGTCGGTGGCGCCCGAGGCGGTCGAGGAGGACGGGGACGACGACGCGATCGAGGACGCCGTCGAGACCCCCGCCCCCGAGGCGGTGGAAGTCGAGACGCCCACCCCCCAGGACGACGCCGCGATCCGCCGCGCCGTCCAGGAAGCCCGCCGCATCCGGATCGAGATGCAGCAGGGCTCGGGCCAGTAAGCACGGCATCGGTTTCGTGCCTGACCTGTCGATCCCGCCCAGGCACGATCGGCCCGGCGCCCGTCGAGGGGCGCCGGGCCGCACTCTTTTCCGGGGCTTCGCGGCGCTCCTCGTTGCAGTGCTCCCGGTCGCCGCGGCTCCCGTCCTCCCCGCGGCCGACGCCACGACCACCGCGCCCGGCCCGCCGGCGGCCACCGGCGCCGAACCGCCGGGCGGCCTGCTGCGCGTCCCGCTCGACCACGAGCAGCCGGGTGGTCCGACGATCGAGCTGTACTACGAGTTCGGCGCGCCCTTCGACCCGGCCCTGCCGACCGTCCTGGTGGTCGGGGACGGGCAGCAGTTCTACCTGCGCCGCGGGGCGCTCCGGGAGCTCCAGGAGAGCCTCTTCGGTCCCGGACTGAACGTGGTGGGGCTGGTGGGGCGTGGTTCCGACACCAGCGTGTCGCCGCACGCCCTCGGCGCCGACGGCAAGCCGGACTGGGTGACCGCCTGGAGGCTGTTTCGATCTGCGCAATGGATCGAAGACCTCGATGCGCTCCGCGCCCGGCTGGTCGGCAGGAAGAAACCGGTCCTCCTGTACGGCCAGTCGGGGGGCGCCCTCCTGGTGCGCGAGTACCTGGCGCGGCATGGCGATCGCGTTCTGCGCGCGATGACGGTCGTGCCGCCCGATCCCTTCCTGGTCGGCGAATTCGGCCTCGCGACCGACCGGTTCTGGGAGGAGATCGGTGCCACCGGACCAGAGACCCAGGAGACGATGCGCCAGGCGATGACGCGTTACGCGAGCGACCGCGTGACCCTGGCGCTCACGCTGCAGCGGCAGAACTTCTTCACCCCTCCCGATCAGATCCATGCGGAGCGCCGCCGGCTGATCGCGGCGCTCGCGGGCGGCGACACCGACGCCTACGCCAAGGCGCGGGTCGCCTACCAGGTCGAGGAGGTGAAGGCGCTTCTCGATCTCCCCGACGGGGTTCCGGCCCGGGTGCGCGAGTACGAGCTGTTCCAGCCCTCGGGCGGGCTGGCGCGTCTCGAAGAGGCGGGGTTCCACCCCGACCTGGAGGTGCAGCGCGCCTTCGCGGCACCGCTCCTCGCGCTCATGAACTCGGGGCGCATCCCGGCGCCGGCGCTCGATCGGCGCGGGTTCGGACGTCTCGACGCGGAGGTCCTGGTGGTCGCCGGGCGCTGGGATCACACGGTCGACTACCGCACCGCGATGGCCGACGCGACCGGCTACCGCAATGGGAGGCTCTTCCTTGCCGACGACGATCACATGATGGGGCGGTTGAAGGAGGGAGGCCGCCTCCGCGACCTGGCGGGCGCGTTCCTGCGCGGCGGGTTCGACAGCCCCGGCTATCGCGCCGCCGAGACGGCCGCCGCGAGCAACCGGTTCGTCGAGCGCTAGGCACCGAAATCGCGGGAGGTTCGGCCGGCGCCGCATCCCGCGCCCGCTTCAGAAGAAGATCGCGATCGACATCCCCAGGACCTGGACGGTCTTCTCCGGGCCGATCGCCTCGAACAGCGCCTGCGCGGACGAGGAGCGCGCCACGAGCGCCGGCACGAGATCGAGGTACAGGGCGAACGGCCTGAGCCCGGCGCTCTTCGCCGCGACCCGTCGGAACCGGATCGGGCCGTCGGCGCGCGCCGCGAGCCGGCGGGCGCGGGTCGCCGCGGCGAGGCTCCTGAGGTCCTTCCGCGCGAAGGCGTCCGCGAGGCCGGCCCCGGCGGCGGGCGGTTCCGCTGCGGCGAGCGCGGTCAGGATCGCTCCGGGGGCGCGCGCCGCGATCGCCGCGTGCCGCTCGACGACGGCGTCGGTCGGCCGCGACTGGATGTTCATCGACCAGGCCGAAAAGCGCGTCAGCTCGCGGAACGGCGCGCTGCCGCTCACGAGCAACGGCGCGGCGTCGATCACCGCCAGCGCCGCCCCCTCGACGACCGGGGTCGGAAGGGCGCTCTCCCCGGCCGCGGCGCCGCCGGCTGCCGGTCCCGCCTCGCCCCCTTCCGG
>DATKFL010000234.1:0-3449 GCA_035511355.1 Dongiaceae bacterium | reverse complement strand
CCGGCCGGGGCGGTTCCCCGTCAGGGCAATTCATTCTGGACGATCAGACGGCCGCTTCCTCGCAGGCGCGATCGGCGGCGGCCACGATGCGCCGCAGCTCGCGATCGACCTCGGGCGGCAGGGGATCGGGATCCGGGAGCGCCAGGATCCTGTCGACCTCGGCGCGGGCGCGTCCCGCCTCGTCAACCCCGTCCTCGAAATACTTGTCGTACGAGCCGCGGTAGCCGAAGCGGGGGAAGAAGACCTCTCCCTGACGCAGCCCGGCGAGAGTCTCCTTGAAGCCGAGGAAGTGCTGTCCCGGACCGGCCTTCTCGATGAGGTGGGTCATCAGGGAGCGGTCGGTCACCTCGACGCCGGCGCGGATGCACTTGATCATCCGGGCGATCTCCGAGTCGACGATCATCTGGGTCAGCGACAGGACGTTGTTGTCGTCGAGGATGCCGATCCCCTCCAGCATGTCGGCGCCCGAGAGCGCCGCCGAGAGGCCGGTCTCCATCGACTCGTACGATGCCTGCATCCCCGGCAGCTTGGCGTCGCAGTTCAGCCCCACCCCGAGCGACGGCACCTGGTAGAACTTCGCCATCTGCCCGAGGACCAGGTTGAACAGCGCGATCTCCGGCGCGGCGCAGGAGGCCATTCCCGACTTCATGTCGAGCAGCTCCGGCCCGAGCGGGTAGATCAGCGGGCAGCCGGGGGCGGCGGTCTGGTACAGGACCACGCCCGACAGGAATTCCACCAGGCTCATCAGGCAGGTGCCGGCGACGGTCACCGGCGCGGTCGCCCCGGTGAGCGGCATCGGCCACAGCACGATCGGCACCCCGGCCTGCGCCAGCTCGATGCACAGCTCGGCCATCTTCGGCTCGTGCTGCAGCGGCGACACGGTGCAGGCGACCACCGAGAACGGCGGCCGCGCCCGCAGCGCGTCCCGGCTGCCGCAGAGCACCTCGAGCATCTCGAGCGCGAACGGCACGTGCTCCGGGAGCTGCAGCTCGTGCTGGATGTGCTTGGTGGTCATGCTGAGCGAGTGGTACATCTCGTGCAGCACCCGGCTCGGCCCCGGCACGTCGAACGGCACCACCATCGGCCAGACGAAATCGATGACGTCGAGGTAGTGCGCCACCTTGGTCGAGTCGCGCAGGTCCTGGACGCTCCCCTGGCGACGCAGCCCGGTCTTGTGGTCCTGCGCGAAGGTCGCCTGGCCGTTGGTCGAGACGTAGAACTTCGTGCCGTCGGTCTTGAACTCGTACCGGGCGTCGCGCGCCCCGAGGGTGATCACCCGCGGCGCCGACTTGATGCAGGCCTCGACCAGGTCCGGCTTGAGCCAGGCGACGCCCGAGTCGTAGTCGACCTTCTGCCCGACCCCTTCGAGGATCTCGAGGCAGCGCCGGCTCTCGTAGCGGATGCCGACCTTCCCGAGCACGTCCAGGGCGCGGGTGTGCAGGAGGCGCACCTCGCCGTCGCTGAGGATGCGGACTTCAGGAACCATGGGTACACCCCCCTGATGCCGATGCTGAGGCACCATTGTCCGCGCCCGGACGGGCGCGCCGCAAGCGCTGTTTCGTCTCACGGCACAGGGGATGTCGTTACGGCTTGAGCGGCGCGCTTCCGGTCCCCGCGGTTGCTCTTACCGCATCGCGCCGGGGTCGACCGCGCCCGCCAGCGTGAGGAGGACCGCCTCGGGCGGACAGGCGAACCGGATCGGCAGCCCGGTCACTCCCAGCCCGCGGCTGACGACCAGTTGGGTGCCGCCGCTGCGGTAGTGCCCCTCGTCGAGACGGTAGCGGCTCATCCGGACCAGCACCGGCAGGCCGGGAATCCGGATCTGGCCGCCGTGTGTGTGCCCCGAGAGGACCAGCCCGACGCCGCGGGCCGCGGCTTCGAACAGGACGTCGGGGTTGTGCGACAGCAGGATCACCGGCGCTCCCGGCGGGATGCCGGCGAGCGCCGCGTCGAGGTCGGGGCGGCCGGCGTGCCGGTCGTCGATCCCCGCGAGCCGGAGCGGCGCCGGGGTGGCGCCGCCGGCTCCGAGCGGCACCGATCGGTTGTGCAGCACGGGGATGCCGCACGCCTCGACGAGCGCCGTGAGCCGTTCCGGCTCGCCGGTGTAGTGGTCGTGGTTGCCGAGCACCGCGAACACCCCGCGCGGCGCGCGCAACGTCCGGAACGCCGCGGCCGCCGGCGGGAATTCGTCGAGACGCGCGGTCGCCAGGTCGCCGCCGAGCAGGATGAGGTCGGGCCGCACCGAGAGCAGCCGCGCGAAGACCCGCCCGAGCGCCTTCGGTTCGAGGAACGGTCCGACATGGATGTCGGTGATCAGGAGGATCCGCAGCCCCTCGTCGGCCCGCGGCAGGCCCGGCAGCGTGATGGTCCCCTCGACCAGGGTCAGGTGCCGCTCGAGGTGGCGCGAGTAGATCGCCGGCAGACCCGGCGTGCGCGGAAAGAAGTGGGTGCTCAGGAGGTGCTCGGTGCGCCGCTCGAGGCGCCGGAACCAGCCGGTGACCGGGTGGAACAGGCGCCGGTGCCGCGGCACCGCCGGGCGCGGGCCGGGGAGATGCCGCATCTCGAACGCCCGGGCCAGGGTCGCGCGCCGCATGCCGGAGAAGCGGGGCCCTACGCCAGCTCCGGGCCGCGGCGCCCCACGGCGACCATCAGCGCGCCGATCAGCAGGAAGGTCGGGGCGGCCCAGCGCATGAGGCGCACCCACGGCATGGTCCCCTCCGGCATGTCGGGGGTCTTGAGACTCATGATCGGCAGGAAGACGTGCTGTGAGGCGCTGGCGAATTCCACTTCGCTGTCGATCACCGCGAACATGCCGCGCAGGAAGACCGAGTGCGGGTCGCCATCGAGGCTGGTGCGACTCGGCTCGTCGATGCTCGTCGGATCGCTGATCGGCTCCACCGCCACCGGCTGGTGATGCTTCAGTCGCTCGCGCAGCTGCATGACCGAGAGCGGCCCGTCGTCGCCGCGCGCCGTCATGTTGTACATCGCGTCGACCAGCACCCACCGGTGCAGGGCCGCGATCCAGACCTCGGAGGTGACGTGCCCGTCCATCCAGACGGCGCGCGCCGGGACCTGGTGGGAGACCAGCATCGAGGCGAGGAGGCGCGCGTAGGAATCGCAGAAGAAGCGCTCCCCCTGCTCGGCGCGCTCGATGAGGAGTCGGGGGGACCAGCGCCGGACCGACGAGATTTCGCCGCCGCCGAACTGCAGCGTCGCCTGGACGAAGCGGGCCGAGCGGAGCGCGAAGTCGAGGTCGCTCTCGTCCGCGGCGCGGGGCGCGAAGCCGTGCGCCGCGACCCAGTCGCGCAGCCAGTCCAGTTCGGGCTCGTCGGCCCCCAGGCCGATCTCCCAGGCGCCGGCACGCAGCCGCATGGCGCGCGGCTCCTGGTCGAAAGTGCGCTCGTCGACCGCGACCCGCTCGGTGAGGGTCTCCTGCGACAGCACGACCG
>DATKFL010000233.1:0-7755 GCA_035511355.1 Dongiaceae bacterium | reverse complement strand
TGCGGCGGGGAAACCGCCGGGGTGGGGGCGCGGTATCTCCGGGCCGAGGGGACGATCGCCTGCGCCCGCTGCGGGGCGCGGCGGCCGGGCGATGTGGCGCTCCCGTCCGACTCCCTCGAGGCGGCCACGGCGATCGTCAAGCGGGCGCCGGCGGCGTTCGTCGGCACGCCGCCGCCGCGCGACGCGCTCCGGCCGCTGGCGGCGCTCGCCGCGGCGGTTTTCGAAGAGGTGGCCGAGCGGCGCTTCCGCTCGTACGAGGTGCTCGAACAACTGCGCCGCCCACCCGCGGCGCCGCCAAGGGAGAGATGACGTGCCGTTGAACTTCCAGCAACTGGTCCTCGGGCTCCAGGATTTCTGGGCGAAGCAGGGGGCGGTGGTGCAGCAGCCGTACGACGTCGAGGTCGGCGCCGGCACGATGCACCCCGACACCTTCTTCCGGGTGCTCGGGCCGGAACCGTGGCGCGCCGCCTACTGCTCCCCCTCGCGGCGCCCGGTCGACGGGCGATACGGGCAGAACCCGTTCCGCCTGTACCGGCACTACCAGTTCCAGGTAATCCTCAAGCCGTCGCCGCCCGACGTGCAGGAAATCTATCTCGCCTCGCTCCGTTCGTTCGGGATCGATCCGCGCGAGCACGACATCCGCTTCGAGGAGGACAACTGGGAGTCGCCGACTCTCGGCGCCGCCGGCGTCGGCTGGCAGGTGATGATGGACGGCATGGAAATCACCCAGTTCACCTATTTCCAGCAGGCGGGCGGCCAGGAGCTGAGCCCGGTTTCCGCGGAGATCACCTACGGGTCGGAGCGGATCGCGATGTTCCTGAACGACGTCCGGAACGTCTACGACCTCGCCTGGACCGACACCGTGACCTACGGCGACGTGCGGCTCCAGGAGGAGATCGAGTTCTCCCGGCACAACTTCGAGGCCGCCGACGTCGACCTCCTGCTCCGGACGTTCCAGGCGGCGGAAGCTGAAGGGCACCGCCTCCTCGGCGCGGGGCTGGTCCTGCCGGCCTACGACCAGGCGCTGCGCTGCTCGCACACCTTCAACCTGCTCGAGGCGCGCGGCGCCATCAGCGTGACCGAGAGGACCGGCTACATCCAGAAGGTGCGCCGCCTCGCGGTCGCCTGCGCCAAGTCGTACCTCAAGACCCGCGAGGCGATGGGCTTCCCCCTCCTCAAGGGCGCCGGCGCGGCGCCTTCCGGGGGGCGCGCGTGAGCCGCGCCGATCGGGGCGTCGACTTTCTCCTCGAGATCGGCACCGAGGAGATTCCGGCCCGCATGCTGGCCGGCGCGATCGCCGATCTGGTGCGGGGGCTCGGAGAGCGGCTCGCGGCCGCGGGGCTCCCGCCCGCCGCGGCGCAGGGCTACGGCACGCCGCGGCGGATCGCGGCGCTGCTCTCCGGGATCGCGCCGCGCCAGCCCGACCAGACCGTCGACGTCGTCGGACCCGCGGTCGGCGCCGCTTACGACGCCGCCGGCAAGCCGACCCGTGCCGCCGAAGGGTTCGCGCGCGCCCAGGGGATCGCGACCGACGCGCTCATCCGGGTGAAGGGGCCGAAGGGGGAATGCGTCGGGCTCCGGAAGGAAGTGCGGGGACGCAGCGCCGCGGAGATCCTGGCCGAGGCGGTGCCGTCGGTCGTCGGCGCGATGACCTTTCCGAAGACGATGCGCTGGGGCTCGGGGGAGCACCGCTTCGTGCGGCCGGTGCACTCGGTGGTGGCGCTCCTCGACGAGGCGGTGGTCGATCTGGCGATCTTCGGGGTGCGCTCCGGGCGCGATTCGTTCGGGCATCGCGCCTCCGGGGCGGCGCGGGTACCCCTGGCCCGCGCGACCGGGTACCTCGACGCGCTCCGCCGCGAGGCGGTGCTCGCCGACCCGGCGGAGCGGCGCGCGGCGATTGCCGCCGGACTGGCCGGGGCGGCGGGCGCCGCGGGGGCGCGGATCGCGACCCCGCCGGGCGCCGGCGGAACGCCGGAGGATCCCGACCCGGAGCTTCTGGCCGAAGTGACCGACATGGTCGAATGGCCGCTCGTCCTGACCGGGAGCATCGACGCCGACTTCATGGCGCTCCCGGGCGAGATCCTCACGACCAGCATGCGGCATCACCAGAAGTTCTTCGCGCTGGTGCGGCCGGACGGCGGGCTCGCGCCGCGGTTCCTCGCGGTCGCCAATGTCCGGGCCGACGCCTCGGGCGCCATCCGGCGCGGCAACGAATGGGTGCTCCGCGCCCGGCTCTCCGACGCGCGCTTCTTCTGGGAAGAGGACCGCAAGACGCCGCTCGACGCGGTCGGCGCCGCCCTCGATCGGGTCGCGTTCCACGAGAAGCTGGGCTCGTACGCCGCCAAGCGCGACCGCGTCGTGCGTCTTGCCGGCGCGCTCACCGGGACCTTCGCCGCCGCCGGTCTCAAGCCCGAGAGCGGCGCCGCCCTGACCGCCGCCGCTCTCGCGAAGAACGATCTGACCACCCAGATGGTGAAGGAGTTTCCCGAGCTCGAGGGCGTGGTGGGAGGTCTCTATGCCCGCGCCGACGGGCTCCCGGACAAGGTGGCCGCGGCGATCTACGACCACTACCTGCCGCGCGCGCTCGACGGGCCGGCGCCCGCGACCCTCGAAGGCGCGATCGTCTCGCTCGCCGATCGGTTCGACACCCAGGCCGGGATCTTCCTGCTCGGTCTCGTGCCGACCGGGTCGCGCGATCCCTACGCGCTGCGGCGCAGCGTCCAGGGAGCCTGCCGGATCCTGATCGAGCACGAGGTGCCGCTGTCGCTCCGCGAGTTCCTCGGAGCGGCGATCGGGGCCTATGCCGGCGTCGCGGGGGCGGTGCCTGCGGAGCAGGCGCTCGCGACGCTCCTCGAGTTCTACGCCGGACGGCAGGAGTACCTCGGCGCCGAGAGCGGACTCCGGATCGACGTGGTGCGAGCCGCGCTCGCCGCCGGAAGCGACGATCCCTGCGACGCCCGCCGGCGGATGACCGCGGTCGACGCCTTCCGTGACACGGCGGGGTTCGACGACCTCGCCGCGGCGCACAAGCGGATCAAGAACATCCTGGCGGGGCAGGCGGCCGGTGCGGCGTTCGACCCGGCGCGGCTCAAGGACGCGGCGGAACGCGCGCTCGGCGAGCGGCTCCTGACCGCCCGTCCGAAGATCGAGGCGGCGACCCGCGCCCGCGACTACGCCCAGGCGCTGGTCGCGATGGCCGCGCTGCGCGAACCGCTGGATCGCTTCTTCGCCGAGGTGATGGTGCTCGCCGAAGACCCGGCGCTGCGGGCGAACCGGGTCGCGCTGCTCGCCGGGATCGCCGCCCTCTGTGTCGGCGTCGCCGACATCTCCGTCATCGCCGCCGACAAGGCGCCCACGTCGTCACGCAAGGAGGCTTGATGTCCACGAAGCAGGTCTATTTCTTCGGCGGCGGTCGCGCCGAAGGGAACGGCGCGATGAAGACCCTCCTGGGCGGCAAGGGAGCCGGCCTGATGGAGATGACCCGCATCGGGCTGCCGGTGCCGGCCGGCTTCGTGATCAGCACCGAGGCCTGCGCGCGCTATCTCGCCGACGGCCGGAAGACCCTGAGGGCGATCGAGCCGGCGGTGCGCCGGAACCTGGCGCACCTCGAGAGGGTCGCCGGCCGGCGCCTCGGCGACCCGGCGAACCCGCTCCTGGTGTCGGTGCGATCGGGCGCCGCCCGGTCGATGCCGGGAATGATGGAGACGATTCTCAACCTGGGGCTCAACGACCGCACGGTCGAGGGGCTGGC
Organism: Dongiaceae bacterium; assembly: GCA_035511355.1. Classification (GTDB taxonomy): domain Bacteria; phylum Acidobacteriota; class Polarisedimenticolia; order Gp22-AA2; family Gp22-AA2; genus DATKFL01. The sequence continues at coordinate 4,004 of DATKFL010000233.1, read as the reverse complement.
GCGCTCGACCGGCAACCCCCGCTTCGCGTGGGACGCCTACCGCCGTTTCCTCGGGATGTACACCTCGGTGGTCCACGGCATCTCGCGCGAGCCGATCGAGGCGATGCTTCGGGACCTCAAGAAGCGGCTCCGGGTGCAGCAGGACACCGACGTGCCGGCCGAGGCGCTCCGCGATCTCTGCGCCGGGATCGCCGCCTTCTTCGCGAAGGAGGCGGGACGACCCTTTCCGCAGGACCCGGAGGAGCAGATGTGGGGCGCGATCGAGGCGGTCTTCCGCTCCTGGAACGCCGAGAAGGCGGTCACCTACCGGCGGGTCGAGAAGATCACCGGTCTCGCCGGCACCGCGGTCAACGTCGTGCAGATGGTGTTCGGCAACCGGGGCGAGACCTCCGGCACCGGGGTCTGCTTCACGCGCGACCCGAACAGCGGCGAGAAGTCGTTCTACGGCGACGTCCTGATGAACGCGCAGGGAGAGGACGTGGTCGCCGGCATCCGGACGCCGATGACGCTGCACGAGCTGAAGAGTCGCATGCCCGCGGTCTTCCGCCAGCTCGAACAGGTCCGCCGCCGCCTCGAGCGCCACTACAAGGACATGCAGGACATCGAATTCACCATCGAGGAGGGGACCCTCTACATCCTGCAATGCCGCTCGGGGAAGCGATCGCCGCGCGCCGCCTTCCGCATGGCGTACGACATGGCGCGCGAAGGGCTGATCGGCAAGCCGGAGGCGGTGCGTCGCATCGCCGCGGAGGATGTCGAGCGTCTTTTCTACCCGATCCTCGATCCGGCGATCGCGCCGGCCGCCCTGAAAGAGCGGCGGGTCGCCACCGGCATCGGCGCCGTCCCCGGGGCCGCGGTCGGAGCGCTCGCCTTCACCGCGGCCGAGGCGGAGGCGCGCGCCCAGGCGGGCGAGCGCGTGGTGCTGGTGCGGCACGAGACCTCGCCCGAGGACGTCGGCGGGCTGCACGCCGCGCAGGGAATCCTCACGGCGACGGGAGGAAAGACGTCGCACGCCGCGGTGGTCGCGCGCGGCTGGGGGAAGACCTGCATCGTCGGATGCGATGCGCTCGACCTCGACGCGGCGGCGCGCATCCTCAAGGTCGGCGGTCGCACCCTCGGACCGGACGACCTGGTCACCCTCGACGGCACCAGCGGCGCCGTCTACGCCGGCGAGATCGCGCTGGTCAAGCCGGAGCTCCCGGACTCGTATCACAAGATCCTGGCCTGGGCCGACGCGATCCGGCGCCTCAGGGTGCGCGCCAACGTCGACACCCCGTACGACGCCACCAAGGCGGTGGCGATGGGGGCGGAGGGGATCGGTCTCTGCCGCACCGAGCACATGTTCTTCGACACCGAGGAGCGGCGTCTCGCGATCCAGGAGATGATCGTCGCCGCCGACCGGCCGGCGCGCGAGCGCGCGCTGGCGCGCATCCTGCCGCTCCAGCGGAAGGACTTCGAGGGGATCTTCGAGGCGATGGCGGGGCGGCCGGTCACGATCCGGCTGCTCGATCCGCCGCTGCACGAGTTCCTGCCGCACGACGCCGAGGGGCAGGCGGCCCTCGCCACCCGCCTCGGCATGAACGTGGCCGCCCTGGCGCAGCGGGTGAACGCGCTCGCCGAGGCCAACCCGATGCTCGGGCATCGCGGCTGCCGGCTGGCGCTGACCTACCCCGAGATCCTCACGATGCAGGTGCGGGCCATCATGGAGGCGGCGGTCGCGGTGCGCCGGCGCGGCGGACGGGTGCGGCCGGAGATCATGCACCCGCTCACCATGGACCCGAAGGAGATGCGCCTCCTGGTCACCCGCACGCGGGAGGTGGCGGAGGGGATCCTGAAGGCGGCGAAGGTCAGGATCGACTATCTCGTCGGCACGATGATCGAAGTGCCGCGTGCGGCGCTGCTCGCCGACCGGATCGCCCCCGAAGTGGAGTTCTTCTCGTTCGGCACCAACGACCTGACCCAGATGACGATGGCGCTGTCGCGCGACGATTCGGGGCGCTTCCTTCCCGCCTACGTCGGCGAGGGGGAGGGTTCGCTCGGCATCTTCGCCGAGGATCCGTTCCAGACGCTCGACCAGGAGGGCGTGGGCGCCCTGGTGCGGCTCGCCATCGAGCGCGGGCGGGCCGCGGTGCCGGGGCTCAAGATCGGCATCTGCGGCGAGCATGGCGGCGAGGCGCGCTCGGTGATCTTCTGCCATGCCGCCGGCATGGACTACGTCTCCTGCTCCCCCTATCGGATCCCGATCGCGCGGCTGGCGGCGGCGCACGCCGTCATCGACGCCCGCGCGGCCGCGACCAAGCGCCGCGCGCGCCGCCGCTGATGCTGCTCGCCATCCTGTCGCGCCGGCGCAGCCTCTACTCCACGCGGAGGCTCATCGACGCGGCGGGGCACCGCGGCCACGAGGCGCTGGTGCTCGATCCGCTGCAGTGCTCGCTCGTGCTGCGGCCGGGCGCGCCGGAGGTCTACTACCGCGGACTCGACGGGAGGCTGCCGTCGGTCGACGTGGTGCTGCCCCGCATCGGCGCCTCGATCACCGAGCATGGCCTGGCGGTGGTGAACCAGTTCGACATGATGGGGGTGCCGATCGTCAACAGCTCGCAGCCGATCGCGCGATCGCGCGACAAGCTGCGGGCGCTGCAGCTCCTGGCGCGCGCCGGCGTCGACATCCCGCGCACCGTCATGGCGCGCCATCCGTCGCAGATCCACAAGGCGCTGGAGATGGTCGGCGGGCCGCCGGCGATCCTCAAGCTGGTGCGCGGCACGCAGGGAATCGGGGTCATCCTGGCGGAGACCGAGCAGATCGCCGAGCAGGTGGTCGAGACCCTCTGGAGTCTCGGCATGACCGTCCTGGTGCAGGAGTTCGTCGAGGAGTCCGAAGGACGCGACATCCGGGTGATCGTGGTCGGCGCGCGGGTGGTCGCCGCGATGCGCCGCCAGGCACGGCTGGGGGAATTCCGCTCCAACGTGCACCGCGGCGGCACCGGGACGGCCGTCGACCTGCCGGCCGATCACGTGCGCGCCGCGCTGCGCGCCGCCCGCGCCATGCACCTGCACGTCGCCGGCGTCGACCTGCTCGAGAGCCGCGGCGGCCCGATGGTGCTGGAAGTGAACTCCTCGCCCGGCTTCGAGGGTATCGAGCAGGCGACCGGGATCGACGTCGCCGGGGCGGTGATCGAGTTCGCCGTGGCGCACGCCCGGCGCCGGCCGCGCCAGCACCCGCGCGCGGCCTCGTGACGGTGCGGCCGTGAAGGGAAAGGGGCACCTCGCGATCGCCGGACGCGCCATCCCGCGCGGCCACGCGGTGCAGGTCTTCCTGAAAGTCGGCGAGCACTACACCGCGACGCCGGTCAACGTGCCGATCACCGTCGTGCGCGGGGCGCGGCGCGGGCCGACGGTCTTTCTCACGGCGGCGATCCACGGCGACGAGCTGAACGGCGTCGAGGTGGTGCGCCGTGTGATGACCACGACCGCCCCCGAGAGCCTGCGCGGCACCCTGATCTGCGCGCCGGTGGTGAACCGGCCCGGCTTCCTGGCGCACACCCGCTACCTGCCGGGACACCAGGACCTCAACCGCTGCTTCCCGGGCGACCCGGAAGGGCATGCCGCGCACCGGTTCGCGCACGTCCTGTTCCGCGAGATCGTGGCGCGTTCCGACCGCGGCATCGACCTGCACACCGCCAGCCATGGCCGCACCAACCTGCCGCACGTGCGCGCCGACATGTCCGACGAAGCGGTGCGCCGCATGGCGCGCGCCTTCGGGGGCGAGATCATCGTCGACACGCCGGGGATGAACCACACGCTGCGGGCCGCCGCGACCCGCGCCGGCGTGCCGACCATCATCTTCGAGGCGGGGGAGACCTTCCGCTTCCAGCGCAGCATGGTGGCGCGCGGCGTCCGCGGGGTGCAGAACGTCCTGGCGGCGCTCCGGATGATCCCGGGGCCGCGCCGGGCGGCGCGCTTCCAGGTGGTGATCAAGAGCAGCGACTGGGTGCGCGCGCCGCGCG
>DATKFL010000232.1:0-2601 GCA_035511355.1 Dongiaceae bacterium | reverse complement strand
CTACGAACGACCGTTCTGGCGCGCGCGCGGCTTCAACGGCCTGGTGGTCACCGACCAGCCGCCGGGCGCGATCTGCGTCGACGCCACGCCCCCCGAAGGGACCCCGGGCCTGCTCGCCGGCTTCATCGACACGCCGCATGCGCTGCTCTGGACCGGTCGCCCGCAGGCGGAGCGTCGCCGGCTGGTCCTCGAGCGGCTGACCGATCTCTTCGGCGACGAGGCGGCGCGCCCGATCGACTACGAGGACCAGGACTGGCCGGCCGAGGAGTGGAGCCGCGGCTGCTACGAGGCGTGGATGGGCCCCACCGTCCTGACCACCGTCGGCCGCTTCCTGCGCGAGCCGCACGGGGCGATCCACTGGGCCGGCACCGAGACCTCGACGCGCTGGATGGGGTACATCGAAGGGGCGATCCGGTCGGGCGAGCGGGCCGCCGCAGAGATCGCGCCGTAACGCGCGCGCCGTCGACAACCCCCGGAATCGCCGCCGGGCCTTGACCCTTGCGGCGCGGTGCGATCTCCGCATCGACCACGCCGGACGCCCGGGACGATGCGGGCCTCGCTCCGCCACTCGTCGTAGTTTCCCGCCGGTCCGGAAGGCGAGGGGGGGATGACGGAACGGGCGGCGGCGCTCTGTCTGGCAGTGGCGATACTTGGATTGATGCCGGCGCCGGCTTCGTCCGCGCCTCCCGCGTCCTCGCCGCCGGCGCCCGCGACCAATCCCCCCGCCACCTTCCGCGGTCTCCCCGATCTCCCGGGAGGGCAGGTGCTGGGCGCCGCCTTCGGCATCTCCGCCGACGGCAGGGTGGTGGTCGGCCAGGCGGCGGCCGCGGCCGGACGCGAGGCGGTCTACTGGTCCGGGACCGATGCCCCGGTCAGCCTCGCGCCCTCCTCCGGAGGGACCTTCGGCGACTTGATCGACGCCGCATCGGACGACGGCTCGGTCCTGGTCGGGTCTCGGCAGCGCGCCCAGGGACAGTTCGCCGCGTTCCGCTGGACCGCGGCCGACGGGATCGTCCTCCTCGGCGACCTGCCGGGCGGACTGCTCAACAGCATCGCCACCGACACCTCGTCGGACGGTTCGGCGGTGGTCGGGCAGAGCCTGAGCGGGAACGGTTTCGAGGCCTATCGCTGGACCGCCGCGACCGGCATGGTGCCGCTCGGCGATCTGCCGGGCGGTGCCTTCGGGAGCAACGCTCTCGGCATCTCCGGCGATGGGTCGATCGTGATCGGCCACGGCAACTCCGCCCAGGGGATCGAGGCCTGGCGCTGGACCGCCGCGACCGGCATGGTCGGCCTGGGCGATTTCGCCGGCGGCGGCTTCGAGTCGTCGCCCGAGGGGATTTCGCGCAACGGCCGGTTCATCGTCGGCTACAGCCGGACCGAAGAGGGTCTGACCGCCTTCCGCTGGACCGCCGCGACCGGCATGGAGCCGCTCGGCGAATTGTGGGGCGGCGAATACCTCTCGTGGGGGGAGGCGGTCTCGGACGACGGCAACGTCGTGGTCGGTCACTCCGAGACGCTCACCGGGCACACCGCGTTCATCTGGACCCCGGACTTCGGGATGGTGCCGCTGACGCCGTTCCTGCGCCTGTTCGGCGCCACCGGACTCGACGGCTGGAACCTGTACGACGTCACCGGGCTCACGCCCGACGGCCGCACGCTCGCCGGGCTCGCGATCGATCCCGAGGGGCACGACATGGCCTGGACCGCAACCCTTCCGCCGAGCCTCGACTGCCCGCCGGAAACCTGCGTCCCGTGCGTCGACACCGACGGCGACGGCTTCGGCGATCCCGGCCACCCCGCCAATCTCTGCCCGCTCGACGCCTGTCCCCTGGTTCCCGATCCGGATCAGCGCGACGGCGACCTCGACGGCATCGGTGACGCTTGCGACCCCTGCCCGCTCGACGCGGCGAACGACCCCGACGGCGACGCCGTCTGCGGCGGCAGCGACAACTGCCCCGCGGCCGCCAACCCCGATCAAGCCGACGCCGATGGCGACGGGCGCGGGGATGCGTGCGACAACTGCCCGCTCGACGAGAACCCGGCGCAACAGGACCACGACTTCGACGGCTTCGGGGACGCGTGCGATCGATGCGCCGGGATTGCCGATCCCGATCAGGCCGATACCGACGGCGATCGTCTCGGCGATCGCTGTGACAACTGTCCCGGCGCCGCCAATCCGGACCAGGCCGATGCGAACCACGACGGAGCGGGTGACGCCTGCCAGCCGACGGTGCGCATCGATGCCGTGCTGCCGTCGGGCGACGCGCTCCTGGTGCGCGCCGCCGCCGCCGATCCGCAGGGAGAGCCGATCGAGGGGCGGATGGAGATCTACGCCGAGGCGTCGCAGACCCTGACCCTCGACGATCCGGCGGGGGATTTCCGCTGCGACGCCGGCTGGCTGCCGGCAGGGATCGCGGGTCACGGAGTCGGGTACGCCTTCGCGAGCGCCGGGGGGCCGGCGCTGTTCGATCTCGACGGCAATCTCGGATGCGTCGACGGCGTGCCCGATTTCCTGCTGGCGGTGGGGCGATGCGCCGCGCCGTCGTCGGGGTTCGCGGCCGTCCTCGACCTCGCCACCGCGGCTCCGGGGAACGTCGT
>DATKFL010000231.1:0-8798 GCA_035511355.1 Dongiaceae bacterium | reverse complement strand
TCTCGGCCCCGAGGCGCGCCGGGCGCTCCGCCCCGGCGTCGTCGACGCCGGGCTCGGCCGTGCGGTGGTCGCGGCGCGTTACCAGCGCTTCGGCGGCGGGATCGACCGGGCGATGGCGGTCGAGATGGACCTGTCGCTGCCGGACGACATGCTCACCAAGGTCGACCGCACCAGCATGCGCCACGCGCTCGAGGTGCGCGCGCCGTTCCTCGACCCGGCGCTCGTCGAGCTGGCGCTGGCCCATCCGGCGGCGGCGCATTTCTCCCTGCGCCAAGGCAAGCGGCTGCTGCGCGCGGCGCTCCGGGGGGTGGTGCCGGATCGGATCCTCGATGCGCCGAAGCGCGGCTTCGAAGTGCCGGTGAGCGACTGGCTCGGTGGCGCGCTCGCCCCGGCCTGGGAGGATCTGGTCACCCCCGCGCGCCTCGAGGAGGTCGCCGGCCTCGATGCCCGCGTCGTCGCCTCGTGGCGCGCGGCGCACCGCGCGCGCCGGGCCGACCACGGCAAGGCGCTCTGGGCCGTCTTCGTCCTCTGCCACTGGCACCGGCATGTCCGGCCCGCCGCAGCCGCGCGCCCCGCCGCGAACGTCGTCCCGTTCGTGGCCGTCCCCCGACGCGTCGCGCTATCCTGAGACGTCCGGCGCCGGCCGCACGGCCGCGCCCACACCCCGGGAGGCTCCGATGCGTCGTCTCGCCCTGATCCTGTTGCTGTCCGCGGCGCTGGCCGCCGTCACCCTCCCCGCCCGCGGCGCCGCCGACGACGCGCCCCGCCCGGTGCGGGTCGTGAACTGGCCGGCGGTGCAGAAGATCGAAGGCAAGGTCGTCGTCGAGAAGCCGGTGCCGCACGCGACGCTCGTGACCCTCGGCGAGATCGCCGTGCCGCCGATCGAGCCCGGGGAGATCGGGCGTCACATCGACGGCGGCCTCCTCGAGGCCGACGGCTACACCGCGGTCGTCCTGAGCCTCACCGGGCGTACCGGCGGCCGGGGATTCCGGAGCGGCTCGATCGGCGCCTATCTCGTCCCGGACGAGCCGGAGGTCAACCGCGCCCTCGAGCAGGACTCGGAGATGCTCTTCCCGATCGAGATCAGCGCGCCGCTGAACCCGACCGCCCTGCGAATGCTGGCGTCGAACCAGACGCGCCACACCCTCGGCTTCCCGCGCTATCGCGTGCGGCTGTACAACACGACCGACAAGGTGGTCAACGCGACGCTGTACGCCTACCCGACACACTGAATTCGGCGGGAGTTTCGACGGCGGCACGCGGCACGTTGAGGGCGGCCGCCGCGGCGGACTTGAACAGCCAGTAGCCGATGACGAGACGCGCCGCCGCCTGGAAGTGCGGCACCACCCAGTCGAGGTAGGGAGACAGCACCTCGGTCCCGGCGATGGTCTCGACGAGTCCCGGAAGGTTCAGCCCCGCCCAGAGCAGGAACAGGATGCCGACGCCCCCGGTCAGGCCGCTCTCGCGGAAGAACGCCAGGCCGTAGCAGACGGTCCCGAGAAAGAAGGCAAGGAAGAAGACGAAGAAGAGCGCCTCGCCGATCCCGGCATACCCTTCGATGAGGCTCCGCGCCCGCTCGCGCGCCGCCTCGTCGACGGCGCCGGCGTAGGCCACCCTCCAGGTGCGGTTGAGCGCGAAGATCGCGAGCGACGAGCGCAGGGTCTCGGCGCAGGCGAACACCACGAAGGCGAGAAAGCCGAGATCCGAAAGCGCCGTCCTCCCCTGCGGAGCGAGGGATCGCACCGCATACATGCTCACCACCACCAGCAGGCAGTGCAGGATGTAGTTCCACAGCCACGCCACGTAGAGCGGGTTTTCCACGAGCGCGAGGCGCGACTCGAAGGTCGGCGCCGCCGGCAGGAAACTCGGCCCGAGATGCACGATGAGCGTGGTCAGCGCCGAGAGCGCGGCGCAGCAGGCGGCGATGCGGAGCAGACGGGAATCGGGGCGCATGGGTCGATGCTCTTCCGGAAAGCATCGTGGCATGTACTACGCAGTCGCGCAGGTAAAGTTCTTGTAAAACCTTGCGCGGAGCCGCTGCAGCAGGGCGGAATCTGTCGGCGGCATGAACGGCGGGCGTCGCCATTCGGAACGGGCATTCCGAATGGCGCATCTTCCGACTGCGGGCGGTCAGAACCCGGCCGCGACCCCGACCCGCACCACCCACGGGCTGTCGTAAGGGCTTTGCAGATCGTTGCTGTCGTAGCTGAGGTTGTAGAGGACCGTCCCGTAGAAGGAGGCGTTCCGGCCGACCGGCTGGCTCACTCCGCCGCCGACGTAGACGCTGCCGGCGTTGTCGCGCGCCGTGTCGAGGGTCGGCAGGACGTACTCGTAGTCGAGGTACTCGTACTCCACCTGGCCGAAGAACTGCGGCACCGGGAAGTACTGCACGAAGGCGCGCGCGCCGTAGTCGTTGGTGGAGACGTCCTCGGGATAGCGGCTGTCGTTGGTGAAGCGGTACAGGAGACTCGCGCCGATCGACACCTTGGGGTCGAGCCGCCAGCCGACGAGCGGCTCGATCGACACGAAGTCGACGTCGCCGAACCCGAGGCCGACGCCGCCCCCGATGAACAGCTTGTCGTGCCAGGTCGGCTTCGCCGGCGCCGGCGCAGGCGCCGCCTGGGCCCACGACCAATCGGCCGCCACGGCGGCGAGAAACAGAACGGCCAGCGCCACGCTCATCACCTTCGCCATGACGTCCTCCTCCGCAGCCGGATCCGGCGGCCGACCAATCTACCACTACGACTCGCAGCGATGCCGGATCACCTCGAGGATGCGCTCCTGGATGCCGCGCATGATGCCGTCCGACCAGAGGGCCGCGTAGAAGTCGATGCTGGTCGAGAGCCGATGGTGGCTGGTCAGGTGGATCCGCGTCCCGCCCGACGGCAGCTCCTCGAGCCGATATTCGCCGTCGAGGACGTCGAAGTAGCGCCCGCCGATCGTCACATGCTCGTCGAGGGTCGTCGGCGGGATGCTGGCCGTGTCGGCCTTGATGATGAACGCAAGACGGGAGCCCTCGTCCCAGGCGGTGATGGTTTCGACGAACAGGACGCCCCCTTCGAAGGTGGCATGCCGCACCGCGCCCACGCCCTCACCGTACAGTCGCGCCTCGATCGGTCGCGGGAAGCCGATCCGGTTGACCCAGGAAGTGCCATGCTCCTCGGGGCGGATCGGCCGCACCTCGCGGATCTGCTCCCAGACGACGGCGCGCGGCGCGGCGACCTCGAGGGTCGTCGAGACCGTGCGGAGCTCCGGGGCGGGCGGGAAGGTCGATTCGAGCGGCATCAGGACGAGCGGCAGGGCGAGAACCATCGCCCCGGCTCGTCTCGAGAAGCGGCGCACGAGAATGGCGAACCAGCCCCCGATGCTGGCAAGCGGCAGCGCCACCGGCGTGGCGATGATGATGCAGATGCTGCCTTCGTACCCCGCCGAGAAACCGAAGGCGATGAGGAGCAGCCAGGCGACCCACGGCAGGAAGGTCGTCTGCCACCACCGCGGCCGCGCCAGGCCGACGACCGACAGGTACCCCATCACCAGCGGCACGCCGAAGACGTACCCCAGGGTGATCGCCTGGAACCAGGGCGACTCCCGGTCGATCACCACCCGGAAGACGAGCCCGTAGAACAGGCCGAGGATCGGGCCGAGGAGAATGCCGGCGTGGCGTCTCAGGTCGGATCTCTTCATGACGTCGTCCGCACGACCCTCGGCACGGCTCCCGGCGTGGTCGCTAAGGCTGCAACGGCTGCCAGTCCGGCCAGAAGTCCAAAGGCCCGTCGGTGACCTGCTTCTTGCCGTTTCCGGTCGCGCCTTCGAGGAACACCCGCATCGCGGTGTTGTTCACGGTGGTCGAGGTCACGTAGGCAATCAACGATCCGTCGGGTGACCACGCGGGCTTGCTGAAGCATCGCTTGGGCGATTGGTTTTGAGAGACGTCGGTCTCCTGCCCGGTCGTCAGATCCATCACGATGATTCTGCAGGACGGGTCGGTCTGGGTGATTCGATCGAATACGATTCGCCCGCCGTCCGGTGACCACGAGGCGGTCTCCTCCAGGACCGTGTTCGTCGTCAGCCTGGTGATGACTCCGGTTCCCACTCCCAGGAGGTAGATCTCGGCATCGGCGTCGGAGCCGCTGCAGGGTGGCTGTACGCAGGGAGGATTCGACAGGCCGGCGAACAGCAGCGTGTCGCCGCGTGGAGACCAGGCCAGCGAGAAGTAGAAAAAATCCTCCGAAGGCGGCGAGATCCTGACGAGGCCTGTTCCGTCGAGATCGATCGCGAAGATCGCGTGTTCACTCCCGCCGCTGTCATCGTCGAGTCCGGAGAAAGCGATGCGGGTCCCGTCGGGCGACCAGGTTGGAAGCTCGGCATTCCGCGCCGGAGCGATATCGATTTCCTGGATGGATCCACCCGCCTGGTCGGTCACGTACAGGCGTCCCTCCTGCTGCGGGGAGCCCACCGGGTACCCGGTGAACGCGATCCGGCTCCCATCCGGACTCCACGATGCGCGGGTGATTTCCTGGTAGAGACCCCCATTCAGAACGGTCGCGTTCCTGCCGTCATTGTCCACGACGACCAGGTCGACGCCCGGATCGCCGCTTCGGTCGATGTACAGGAGCTTGCCGTTGACCCCCGGGTAGGCTGCCAGGACGACGCCGGGGGGAAGGACGACGCTGAGCGCAAAGAGCACGAGCCAACGGAGCCGCATCATGGTGATCCCTCCTTCGAAGCGAGTGAGACGGTGCCCATCACGGTGGGTTCAGATCCTTCAGGGACAGGGGGCGGGGTTTGGATTCGGCTGCCCGCCGGAATCCAGCCCGGGAATCGATTCACCGCAGCCGTCGACGCGAGTCACCAGGTAGAAGAACATCGTGCCGATCGAGGGATTCTCCGAATCGGTCGCGCTCGAGGCGACGATGCGCCGGTCGTGGCACGTCTGGTTGTAGGACCAGGGAGAGCCGCCGCTCCGCGCGCCGCGGTAGACGCTGAACGGGCCGGGCGAATCGGTCCAGCCGATCGTCGCCCCCGCTCCGTTGCCGACCAGGCTCACGCTGCCGTTGACCGCCGGAGGGAGCGCCGGCCCGCCGCCGCCGCAGACACCGCCACCGCAGACTTCCCCGATCGTGCAGGCGTTGCCGTCGTTGCATGCCGTTCCATCGGCCTGCCCGGGGCAGGTGCCGGTCCCCAGGCTGGCGTTCGCAATCACGTAGACCCGCCCCATGTTGTAGCCGATGCTCTCCGGGTCCCAGTAGGCGCTGGCGATCAGATCCGCGGGGCCGGGGCCGTCGACGTGCCCGCCACCGGCGAGGGCAATGCCGATGGCGGCGCCGGGGTCGTTCGCGACGTAGTGCAGGTCCTCGAGGGTGTCGACGGCGATTCCACCAAGGTAGACGGAGACCCGGCTGCCACCGGGGTCGTTCGGGGCTCCGACCGCGAAGTCGTCGATCCCGTCCCCGTCCACGTCCCCCGCACCGGCGACGCTGGCGTAGCTGCGCGCGAGCGTGAGGTCCGCGACCGCGTTCGGAACCGCGCCGCCGAACCAGACGCGCACCTGGCCCCGCCCGGCGCCGATCAGATCCGAGAACCCGTCGGCGTTGACATCGCCCGCGTTCGCCGCGCTCATCAGGTGCTCGTTGACCCCCGAACCGAGGAGGGTCAGGTCGGGAGTCGCATCGAGCCCCGGCCCGCCGAACCAGACGTCGATCAGGCCGGCATTGAGCGCGGCGGCATCGTTGTTCGGAGCGGTGGCGAATAAGTCGGGGTGTCCGTCGCCGTTCAGGTCTCCGGCGCTGCCGACCACGCTGCCGAGCTGATCGTAGGCCCCGACGCCCGAGAACACGCGATCCGGGACCGCATCGGGCACCGCCCCTCCGAAGAACAGGTACGCGCGACCGTTCTGGTTGCCGCCGCTTCCGTACAGCGGCGCGCCGACGATCACGTCGCCGAAGCCGTCCCCGTTCATGTCTCCCGCCGACGCGACCGAGGCGCCGAACCCGGTGAGGTACCCCGTCGACTCGCCGGTCAAGGTGAAGTCCGGCGTGGCGTCGAGCGACGGCCCGCCGTAGTAGACGAAGGCCTTGCCCTCGTACCCGGCCTGCTGCGCCCCGATGATGAAGTCGGGGTGGCCGTCGCCGTTGAAGTCCCCTGCCGAGGCGACGCTGACCCCGAACCACCCCGATCCGCCCGCCGGTGCGGGGATGACCAGGTCGGCCACCGCGTCGATCGCCGGCCCGCCGAAGTAGAGATAGGCCTGCCCGACACTGGCGATCTCCGGGTAGCGAAACGCCCCGATGAGCAGGTCATCGTCGCCATCTCCGTTCACATCGCCGACCCACGCGACCGAAGTGCCGAACAGGTCCCCGGTATGTTCCCCCACGGGATCGATGAGGATGCGGGAGGTGATCGACGACGCGGCACCCAGGGCCGGCACGACGCCCAGGGCCATGGCGGCGAGCATGGCCATCGGGAGTCTGGCGGGACGCCACCGGCGTGGCAGGCGACCGAGGCGGGTGTCATGCATGGGGCACCTCCGGCTCGACAGGGATTCCGATCATTCTCGCGCAAGTCGGGCCGGATCGATCGGGGAATTTCCGAGGCGGTGGTGACTAGCTGCGGGCTCCCGCGAGCCGCTCCTGCTCGATGCTGTCCCTGAGCGCCGTGGCCAGCTGGTCCTGCCGGCCGTCGAGGTCGGGGAAGCGCTGGTCGACGATGTCGCGACCGCGCGCCAGTTCGACCTTGAAGACCTCGAGGAGGCGGCCTTCGTCGAGGGCCTCGCGGAAGCGGTCGGGATTGTAGAGACGCAGGTCGGCCAGCATGATCCGGGCGAGGCGGCGGATCTCCTCGCGCGGCGCCCCGGTCGACGCGGCGCCGCCGGTCAGGCCGTCGAGCGCCGGGATCATGTCCTCATCGTCCCCGCCGGCGGGCTGCGGCAGGCCGATCGGGCCGAACAGGCCGCTGAGGCGGTCGGTCATGTCGTCGGCGCGCATCGCTTCATCCAGGAAGAGGTCGGCGCCGTAGGCGAGCGCGGTGTCGTGATTGAAGAGGTCGGCGGTGTCCTGCGAGCCGACCAGCACGACGCTGATGTCCTTGAGGTGCGGGCTCTGCTTGACGCCCTCGCAGATCGCCACGCCCGACAGGCCGGCGAGGTGCACGCTCGCGACGATGAGCGACGGATGGCGGGCGACGGCGAGACGGAACGCCTCGGTCCCCTGCTCGACGGCTTCGATCCGGAAGCCGAATTCCTGGAGCACGGGCTTGATCGTGCTGCGGAACGGCCGGCCGGCGTCGGCGAGGATGGCGAACCGGTCGGGGGTCGGTGGCGGCGCCACCTGACGGGGAGCGGCGGCGCCCGGCCGCCGGCGATCGGCGGGCTGCACCACGTCCATGGCGATCGGGTCCTTCGGGCGCCCGGCGCCCGCGAACTGGTGGCCGCACCCGGTGCATCGCAGGATGGCGCCGGCCTGGACCCGATCGTCGGCGATGCGGTACAGGCGGCTGCAGGCGGGACAGCGGACGTTCATGCGGCCACCTCGCCGGTCGTGAGCGATTCGATGCGCCGCCGCAGCAGCGCGTTCTGCAGGCTCAGCCCGGCCTGGCTCAGGAAGATCTCGAGCGGGCGCATGTCCTCGAAGGCGCGACCGCTGAAGACGTTGTCGCCGTAGAGCAGCCCGTACACGGTGCCGGCGCCGATGATCGGCAGCACGGCGACCTGGCGCGGCGTGGTCTCCCCCAGGCGCTCGCGCAGCGGCAGGTGCAGCTCGTCCTCGGGAATCGTCGAGACGAGGGTCAGGCGCGTGGCGATGGCGCGGTCGAAGAGCGTCCCCGCGCCGATGCCGAGGACCGCGCCGCGCATGCGGCGGTCGAAGGGATCGCCGAAGGCGCCGCGGCAGACCGCCTGCCCGTCGATCAGGCCGAACAGGGCGCCACGTTCGAAGTACTCGGCGGCGAGGCGCAGCACCAGGAGCGACACGTCGCCGCTTTCGCTGGCATTCAACTCTCCGATCAGCCCGCGCAGGAGCGACAGCGGGTCGGCGACGCGGATGGTGCCGGGGGCGGCGCTCCAGTCGACCTGCGCGACCTGCTCGGCGAGCGACAGGGTCGCGCCGACCTGGCTGCAGAAATCGTGGATGCGCATGCTGATTTCGTCGTAGGCGGCCTGCGCGAGATCCGGAAAGGTCAGGTAGCCGGTGGCGCCCGCGGCGCGCGCGGCGACGGCGGAGCTCGGATGGCGGCTCTCGCCGATCAGAATCGCGACCAGGCCGGGCATCGTGGCGCGCAGCGTCCGGACCAGCTCGACGCCGCCGCCCCATCCGGTGCGGGTGCTGTCCGGCAGCACGAGGTCCCCCACCAGGAGAAACGCGACGTTCTGCTGCGCGAGCATGCGGGCGCGGTCGATGCCGTTGCGCACGTCCGACACGGTCTCCACCTCGAAACTGACCTGCTCGAGCTCCTCGCGGAGCGCCATGGTCAGGGCCGAGCGTTCGCTCACGATGAGGACGCGCCGCGGCACCGCCTGGGTCGGATCGATCGGCGGCGCCTCGAACTGCGGCGGCGCGGCGTTCGGCAGGTCGGCGAGGATGCTGTCGGGCTTGAGCCCGTCCGGGAGCGGCGTCTCCTCCGGAGGCGGCGCGTCCTCGTCGACCTCGAAGCGGAACTCCCCCTCCTGCATCGTGACGAACGAGCGCACCAGGGTGCGGAGCTCTTCGCGCACCACCTTCTCGACGCTCTCCTGCGACAGCGCGCCGAGCGCGACGAGAGCCCCCGCAAGCGATTCGCCGGTCGACTGCTGGCGCGCGCGCGCC
>DATKFL010000230.1:0-5000 GCA_035511355.1 Dongiaceae bacterium | reverse complement strand
TCGTCTCGGTGGCGTCGAGGGTGTGCAGGGTCGACAGGACCAGGTGGCCGGTCTCCGCGGCGTTGAGCGCCGTCTCGATGGTCTCGTAGTCGCGCATTTCACCGACGAGGATGACGTCCGGATCCTGACGCAGGGCGGAGCGCAAAGCTCCCGCGAATCCCTTCGTGTCGACCTCGACCTCGCGCTGGTTCACCAGGCTCTTCTTGTCGCGGTGCAGGAACTCGATCGGATCCTCGATCGTCATGATGTGCTCGGTGCGGGTGGTGTTGATGTAGTCGATCATCGCGGCGAGCGTGGTCGACTTTCCCGACCCGGTGGTTCCGGTCACCAGGATCAGGCCGCGCCGTTCGTCGGCGATCGTCTTGAGCACCGGCGGCACCATGAGCTCTTCGGTGGTCAGGATCTTCGAGGGGATGACCCGCAGGACGAGGCCGACGGTGCCGCGCTGCTGGAAGATGTTGACCCGGAAACGGCCCAGCCCCGGCACCGAGTAGGCCAGGTCGATCTCGAAGTGGTCCTTGAACTTCTGCTTCTGGCGCCCGCTCATGATGCTGAACGCCATGGCGATGGTGTCTTCCTGGGTCAGGCGGGTCAGTTCCGAAAGTGCCATCAGGTGCCCGCTGACCCGGACCACGGGGTACGAGCCGACCTTGAGATGCAGGTCCGACGCCTTGCGCTCGGTCGCGATCTTGAGCAAGTCGTTGATGTGCATTCTGATCCCCCGGCCGGACGGATGACCGCACCGCGCCGCGGGGGAATTTAGGGTCCCCCCCCGGCGGGAGTCAAGGTTACGGGCCTGAAATCGGGGTCTTGTGTGGCGGGGCTATTTCGCCCCGGTCGTGGCCAGGGCGACGCGGGTCAGCCACTGGTGCCGATCGTCCTTCTGGCCGGTCACCATCGCCATGTACTCGGCCTGCAGCCGCCCGGTGATCTCGCCGCGCACGCCGCGCCCGATCGTCTGCCGGTCGATGCTCCGGACCGGGGTCACTTCGGTCGCCGTCCCGACGAAGAACACCTCGTCGGCGATGTACAGCATCTCGCGCGGAATGCTGCGCTCGACCAGCGGGATCTTCATGTCCCCGAGCAGGGTCATCACGGTCTCGCGGGTGATGCCCGGGAGGATCGCGGCGGTCAGAGGCGGGGTGTAGACCGTCCCCTTCTTGACCAGGAACAGGTTCTCGCCGGAGCCTTCGCTCACGAAGCCGTAGGCGTCGAGGGCAATCCCCTCGGCGTAGCCGTTGACCAGCGCCTCCATCTTGATCAGCTGCGAGTTCATGTAGTTGGCGCTCGCCTTGGCCATCGCGGGGAGGGTGTCGGGGGCCTCGCGCCGCCAGGACGACACCTGCACGTCGACCCCCTTCTCGAGGGCGTCCTTCCCGAGGTAGGCCCCCCACGGCCAGACCGCGATCGCGACGTCGATCGGGCACGGGAAGGGATCGACCCCGAGCGACTCGTAGCCGCGATACGCGAGCGGGCGGATGTAGCAGGCGTCGAGGTTGTTGTCGCGCACCGTCGTCACGGTCGCCTCGACGATCTGCTCGGGGGTGTACGGGATCTCCATGCGGTAGATGCGGCAGCCGTCGAACAGGCGGTCGATGTGCTCGCGCAGCCGGAAGATGGCCGGCCCGTGCGGCGTCTTGTAGGCGCGGATCCCCTCGAAGATGCAGGAGCCGTAGTGGATCACGTGCGAGCAGACGTGAATCGTCGCCTCGTCCCAGGGTACGAGGCGTCCGTTCATCCAGACCTTGCCGTTCTTCGCGAAGGGCATCGGCACCTCATGGCGCGCCGCGCGGGCGCTTCGGACCGGGCGAAGGTTGAAAGGACGCCGAGTATAGCCCCGCCCGGCGGGGCCGATCAAGAACGCCGGGCCGCCTTTGTGATGACCAGCGCCGACCAGGGGCGCAGCCGCCGGCGCGCGACCACCGCCAGCCCGGCCCGCCCCGCCGCCTCGGTCAACGGGCCCTCGTCGTCGATCAGGATCCCGGCCAGGATGGCCGTCCCCCCCGGCGCGAGGGCGCGCTCGAGCCCGGGCAGGATCCGGCCGATCACCGTGGCGCCGATGTTGACCAGGATCCGATCGAAGCGGCCGCCGTCGAGCGCCGCGCCGGCGTCGGACCGCCGGAGCGCGATGCCGTGCACGATGCCGTTGCGCCGCAACGTCTCGCGCGCCACCGCCACGGCGACCGGGTCGGAGTCGACGGCGGTCACCTCCCCCGCCCCGAGCCGGAGGGCGGCCACCGCGAGAATCCCGGTGCCGGTTCCGAGGTCGAGCACCCGGTCCCCGGGGCGCACGAGGGTTTCCATGAAGCGCAGCACCAGGCGGGTCGATGCATGCTCGCCGGTCCCGAACGCCTGCCCGAACGGGATGCGGATGGCGATCCGCCCGCCGGACGACGGCGCCGGGCAGTCTTCCGGGAGCGCCAGCAGGCGCCGCCCGATCGGCATCGGCTTGAGGGTCTTCTGCCACGCCTCGACCCAGCGGCCGTCGGGGACCCGGCGCAGATCGACGCGCGCCAGGGCCCCCGGCTCGAGCCCGGCGGCGGCGAGCCTCCGGCGCAGCCTGTCCCGGAGCGCCCCGCCGCGGTGCGTCCCTGCGAACCAGGCCTCGAGGCGCATCGGCCCCGGGCCGCGGCGCCGCCCGCGGCGCGCCGCCGAACGCGCTTCGACTCCCAGGCAGCCGGCCTCCCAGAAGGCGGCGACCAGCCCCTCCTCCAGCGCCGCAGGCGAGGTCACCGCGACCGCCCACCAGGTGGAGCGGCGCGCGCGGGCCGGGCGGGAACTCAGGAGAAGATGTCCTTGACCCGGTTGAACAGATCGCGCGGCGCGGCATCGGCCGGCTCTTCGATGTCCCGGAGGCTCTCGAACAGCTTGCGCTGCTCGCGCGACAGGCGCGCGGGGATCCGGACCGCCACGCTGACGTAGAGATCGCCGCGCGGCCCGCCGTCGAGCGACGGCAAGCCGCGCCCCTTCATCGTGAAGGTGGTGCCGGCCTGGGTGCCGGGCGGGATGGTCAGGGAGATCGCCCCGTCGAGGGTCGGCACGCTCACCTCCCCGCCGAGCACCGCCTGGGTCAGGGTCAGGCCCGCCGCGGTGAACAGGTGCGTCCCCTCGCGGCGGAAATCGGGATGATCGCGCACGCTGATGAAGACGTACAGGTCCCCCGACCGCGCGCCGGAGCGCCCGGCCTCCCCTTCGCCGGTCATCCGCAGCCGCACGCCGGTGTCGACCCCCGGAGGGATGCGCACCTTGATGTGCTTGATCACCCGGCGCCGCCCCTCGCCGCGACAGGTCGGGCAGGGATCCTTCACCACCTGGCCGCTGCCCCGGCAGGCACCGCAGGTCTGGCTCAGGGTGAAGAAACCCTGCTGCCGGAGGATCTGCCCGCGCCCGCCGCACGCCCGGCAGGTGGTGCGGCTGCCGTCGCGCGATCCGCTGCCGTGGCAGTCCTCGCACGCCTCGTGACGCGGCACCTTGATCTCGCGGTCGAGACCGTGCGCCGCTTCGAGGAGATCGATCTCGAGGTCGTAGCGCAGGTCGGAACCGCGGCGCGACGAAGCGCCGCCGCGCGCCCGGCCGCCGCCGAAGAGATCGCCCATCGAGAAGCCGAAGAACGAGCCGAGGATGTCTTCGAACCCGGCGAAGACATCGGCGTTCCCGGCGAACGGATCGGACGCGGCGCCGCCGACGCCGGCGTGCCCGAAGCGATCGTAGCGGGCGCGCTTCTCGTCGTCGGCCAGGACGGCGTACGCCTCCGCCGCCTCCTTGAACTGCTCCTCCGCCTGCTTGTCGCCGGGGTTGCGGTCGGGATGGTGTTTCAGGGCCAGGCGCCGGTAGGCCTTCTTGATGGCGGTCTCGTCGGCGTCGCGGGCGACGCCGAGGACCTCGTAGTAGTCGCGTTTCTTCACGGAACTCCCCCCGCCGGTCCGGCGCCGCCCTGCGCGGGGCGCCCCCGTGGGGGGACCGTCAGGAGTTGACCGCGGTCGGTGTGCCGGAGCCCTGCGCGTCGTCGGAGCCGGAGCCGCCGCCCGGGGCGCCTCCGCTGGGGTGATAGAGGATGACTTCGGTCAGGATCTGCGACGCCTCGGCGAGCTTCTCGAGCGAGGCGGTGCATTCGCTGATGCTCGCCGACGCGAGGGCCTTGCGCGCAGAGTCGATGATCTTCTTGACCGCGTTCCGCTTCTCCTCGTCGAGAAGGCTCCCGAACTCGGCGAACGACCGCATGTTCGAGTCGAGAAGCCCCTCGAGACGCGCCTGGATCCGGTACAACTCGGCCTTCTTCCGGTCGTCCTCGGCGTGCCGCTCGGCGTCGTCGATGATCTCCGCGATCTCCCGTTCGGTCAAGCCCCCCGAGGGGGTCACGACCAGCTTGTGCTCCTTCTTCGTGGCCATGTCGCGCGCCGAGACGTTCACGATGCCGTTGCTGTCGATGTCGAAGGTGACCTCCACCTGGGGGACCCCCTTCGGGGCGGGCGGGATGCCGATCAGCTCGAAGCGCCCGAGCGACTTGTTGTACGAGGCGACTTCGCGCTCCCCCTGCAGGACGTTGATCTCGACCTTCGACTGGTTGTCGACGACCGAGGTGAAGATCTTCGACTTGCGGGTCGGGATGGTGGTGTTGCGGTCGATCAGCTTGGTGAACATGGCGCCGCGGGTCTCGATGCCGAGCGACAGCGGGGTGACGTCGAGGAGCACCATGTCCTTGACCTCGCCCTGCAGGATGCCGGCCTGGATGGCGGCGCCGACGCCGACGACCTCCTCGGGGCTGCGGTCGCGGCTCGGCTCCCGGTTGAACAGCGCCTTGACCGTCTCGATCACCTTGGGAACCCGGGTCATGCCGCCGACCAGGAGCACCTCGTCGATGTCCTGAGGCTTGAGGCCGGCGAGCTGCAGGGCCTCCACGCAGGGTTTGCGCGTTCGCTCCACCAGGTCGGCGGTCAGCTCGTTGAACTTGTCGCGCGTCAGGCCGACGTTCAGGTGCTTGGGCCCTTTGGCGTCCGCCG
>DATKFL010000229.1:0-7089 GCA_035511355.1 Dongiaceae bacterium | reverse complement strand
CGAGGGCTTGGAGCGCTTGGGTGCCGCCGTCGAGGGTCTGGTCGATCGCCCCCATCTCGAGATCGTCGGTCAGGACGAGGCCGCGGTACCCCAGCCGCCGTCGCAGCAGCGTCGTCACGACGGCGGGTGAGAGGGAGGCCGGCTGGTCGTCCATCTCCTGGAGGCACGGGTAGGCGGCATGTCCCACCATCACCGCCGGTAGCCGCCCCTTGAGCCGCCGATAGGGGAGCAGGTCCGAGCGCAGCAGGTCGACGCGGCCCCGCGTGATCCGCGGCAGGAGGGCATGCGTGTCTCCGGTCGCGCCGCCTAGGCCGGGGAAGTGCTTCCCGACCGTGAGCACGCCGGCGCGCTGGTGCGCCGCGGCGTACAGTCCGGCGAGGAGCGCCACGGCGCGCGGGTCGTCGCTGAAGGCACGATCGCCGATGCCGTTCGGCATGTCGGCGGTCGAGAGATCGAGCACCGGCGCGAAGTTGACGTCGAACCCGAGGCAGCGAAGCGCGGTGGCGGTCGCCTCGGCATGCCGGCGAACGGCGACCGAGGCGTCCGGGCGGGCGCCCAGGGCGCCGCAGGCGGGCGTGGCCCCGACGATCGGGCGCAGGCGACTGACCCGGCCGCCTTCCTGGTCGAGGGCGATGAACGGCGGCTCCGGGAGGGCGCGATGGAAGGCGTCGGTCAGGGCGCGCACCTGGCGGGGATTGGCGGTCAGGTTCCGCCCGAACAGGATGACCCCGCCCGGGCGCACGTCGCCGACCAGGCGGGCGAGCGCCGGAGACCAGCGCGTCCCCTCGAAGCCTATCCAGAGGAGCGATCCGACGTCGTCGGCGAGGGTGCGAGCACTGGTGCGGCCCATAGGCGCGCCACTCTACGTGAGGGCCGGAGAACCCCGCAAGATCGGCCGGCGCCGCAGCCACCCCCGTCACGAATCCGTCGTCGCCTTACGAATCCGGCGTCACGAAACCGTCATCCGGCTTGACGCCGGTCGGGTGGGAAGTTAGATTCGCTGACGGATATGGGCTTTTTTGAAATTGAATTGTTGGAATAACGCTCAGGAGGGAGCGAACCGGACCCTCGGCTCCGGCGTAGAGACTTTTCGGCGGTGGACGCAACAGATGGTGGAGCGCTGCGACCGAGCCCCCTTCGGCTTGGGCCCACCGGAACCGGGATTCCTTGACCGAGGAAGCGGCGGATGCTAGCATCCGGGCTTCCAAATCGAGAAGGATGATGGCGAAAAAGTTCTATACCATCATGATCGTCCCGCACGCCACCGCGCGTTTTCGGCGGATTCGGGTGTCGAGAAACCTCCTCATCGGGGGTGGATCGCTTCTCGGCGTGCTCCTCGTCGCCGGCCTGATGTTTCCGCATTACCTCATCCAGGCGGCGCGGCTCAACGCGCACCTCGCCGAGATCACCCGCGAGAACCAGGAGCTCAAGAAGGCGAACGAGAAGTTCGACGCGTCGCTCACCGACCTCCGGGCCAAGATGGCCGAGATCGAGGGGAAAGCGACCAAGTTCGCGATGATGGTCGGTGTCGAGGACGCGGCGCCGCCGGCGCTGACGGCCAACGCCGCGGGTGGCGGCTCCTTCCCGGATCTGAAGACGGTCGGCGGCAAGCAGGCCGAGACCCTGATCGAGGGGGAGATCAACACGCTGAAGGAGCGCTCGGGAGTCCTCGAGGACTCGTTCCGGGTGCTCGACACCGCCTTCCAGAAGCAGGCGCTCCTCCTGTCGTCGACCCCCAGCATCTACCCGGTGCGCGGCCTGCTCGGGAACGGCTTCGGCTGGCGGCGCGACCCCTTCACCGGGATGCGCGATTTCCATCAGGGGCTCGACATCGTCGCCCCGATCGGCACCAAGGTGGTCGCCCCGGCCGACGGCATCGTGACCCGGGTCGGCCAGGCGGGCGGCTTCGGGCTGTCGGTCTTCGTGTCGCACGGCTACGGCGTGGTGACGCGCTACGGGCACCTGTCGAGCGCGACGGTCAAGGTGGGGCAGCGGGTGCGCCGCGGCGATCCGCTCGCGACCACCGGCAGCACCGGTCGCAGCACCGGTCCGCACCTGCACTACGAAGTGCTGGTGCACCAGAAGACGGTCGACCCGCTCCTGTACATCCTCGAGGAATCAAAGGTCTTCTAGGGGCCTCGCACTCTCCCGGACCGGCTCCCAGTTCTGCTATAGTCTCCGGACGCGGCCGCGGCGGAAGGCGCCGTCGCGGCGGACGCCCCCCGGCGGACGCGGCGACCCCGAACCACTCAACCCTGAACGCGAGCGGCACTCGGTGTCCCCGGATGCGGGGACGGAGGCCAGGATCCAGGCGATGTTCATCGATTCGATCCTGAAGGTTTTCGTCGGCACCAAGAACGAGCGCGAGCTGAAGCTGATCGCCCCGCGCGTGGAGGCGATCAACGCGCTCGAACCCGGCATCAAGCCGCTCACCGACGACGCGATCCGGGAACGCGCCCAGGCGCTCGTCGAGCGCGCCCGGACCGGCACGCCGCTCGACGACCTTCTCGAAGAGTCGTTCGCGCTGACCCGCGAGGCGGCCTGGCGCACCGTCGGCATGCGGCACTTCGACGTGCAGCTGATCGGCGGCATGGTGCTGCACTCCGGCCGAATCGCCGAAATGAAGACCGGCGAGGGCAAGACGCTGGTCGCGACCCTCGCGGTGGCGCTCAACGCGCTCGCCGGGAAGGGCGTGCACGTCGTGACGGTCAACGACTACCTGGCGCGCCGCGACGCCGCCTGGATGGGCCCGATCTACCGCTTCCTCGGGCTCTCGGTCGGGACGATCCAGCACGACATGGGTGACGAGGCGCGGCGCGAGGCCTACGCCGCCGACATCACCTACGGCACCAACAACGAGTTCGGCTTCGACTACCTGCGCGACAACATGAAGTACTCGCTCGGCAGCATGGTGCAGCGCGGTCATCCCTTCGCGGTGGTCGACGAGGTCGACTCGATCCTGATCGACGAGGCGCGCACGCCGCTGATCATCTCGGGCCCGGCGGAGGAGTCGACCGACCTGTACGCCCGTGCCGCCGCGGTCGTGCCGCGGTTCACGCGCGAGCGGGACTTCACCATCGACGAGAAGTCGCGCACCGCGGCGCTCACCGAGGAGGGGGTCGAGACCGCCGAGCGCGCCCTCGGGGTCGACAACCTCTACGATCCGGTCAACCTCGAGAGCAACCACGCCATCCAGCAGGCGCTCCGGGCGCACACCCTGTACAAGCGCGACGTCGACTACGTGGTCAAGGACGGCCAGGTGATCATCGTCGACGAGTTCACCGGCCGCCTGATGCCGGGTCGGCGCTGGAGCGACGGCCTGCACCAGGCGGTCGAGGCGAAGGAGAAGGTGGCGATCCAGCGCGAAAACCAGACGCTGGCGACGATCACCTTCCAGAACTACTTCCGCATGTACGGCAAGCTGGCCGGCATGACCGGCACCGCCGACACCGAGGCGGTCGAGTTCGACAAGATCTACCGGCTCGAGATCGTGATGATCCCGACCAACCGGCCGCTGATCCGGATCGAGAACCCGGACGTGGTCTTCCGCACGGAGCCCGAGAAGTTCGAGGCGGTGGTGCAGGAGATCGGCGAGCTGAGCGAGCGCAAGCAGCCGGTGCTGGTGGGGACGATCTCGATCGAGAAGTCCGAAACCCTGAGCACGATGCTGCACGCCAAGAAGGTGCCGCACGTCGTGCTCAACGCGAAGTACCACGAGCGCGAGGCGGAGATCGTCGCGCAGGCGGGTCGGCTGGGGGCGGTGACCATCGCCACCAACATGGCCGGCCGCGGCACCGACATCCTCCTGGGCGGCAACCCGGAGTTCCTGGCGCGCCGTGAAGTGCACGAGCGCTTCCCGGAGGGGACCGAGATGCCGCCGGGAGCGATCGAGGAGGCCATCGAAACCTACCGGCGCCTCTGCCAGGAGGAGCACGACCAGGTGGTCGCGCTCGGCGGGCTGCACATCCTCGGCACCGAGCGTCACGAGGCGCGCCGCATCGACAACCAGCTGCGCGGCCGCGCCGGCCGTCAGGGCGACCCCGGATCGTCGCGCTTCTACCTGTCGCTCGAGGACGACCTGATGCGCATCTTCTATTCGGAGCGGATCTCCGGCCTGATGCAGCACCTCGGCATGGAGCAGGGCGTCCCGATCGAGCACAAGATGGTCACCAACGCCATCGAGCGGGCGCAGAAGCAGGTCGAGGCGCGCAACTTCGAGGTGCGCAAGCACCTGCTCGAGTACGACGACATCAACAACCGCCAGCGCAACGAGATCTACGAGTTGCGGCGCGACCTGCTCGAGGGGCGCGGTCAGACCGATTACGTCGTCACCAAGGCGGAGGAGATCCTCGATCAGCTGATCGAGTCGACCTGCGACCCGGCGGTCGACCCCGAGGAGTGGGACCCGGAAGCCCTGCGCACCGGCCTGCTCAAGTTCTACGGCATCGAACTGCAGTCGCTCGGCGTCGACTTCAAGACGATCAGCGCGCCGGACCTGCGCGAGACGCTCCTCGAACGGGTGCGCGGGCGCTACGAGGAGAAGCAGACGACCCTCGGCGAGGAGGCGATGCGCCAGCACGAGCGCACGCTCCTCCTGTACATCATCGACACCGCCTGGAAGGACCACCTCCTCGCGATGGATCACCTGAAGGAGGGGATCGGCCTGCGCGGCTACGGCCAGCGCGACCCGCTCACCGAGTACAAGAAGGAATCGTTTAACATGTTCGGCATGATGAAGGAGCGGATCGAGGACGAGATCGTCACCAACATCTGGCGCCTCGATCCGATCGTGCGCGAGCAGCAGGACACGATGCGGGTCGGCCGGCAGCGCGACCTGTCGTACACCGCGCCCGCCAAGGAGGCGCCGAAGCCGGCCGCGGCGGCGCCCGATCGCGTCGGCCGCAACGATCCCTGCCCGTGCGGCTCGGGGAAGAAATACAAGAAATGCCACGGCTCGCAGGAAGGGGAGGGGCCGACCGCCCGCCCCGCGCCCCACGGCGTGCGAGTCTAGGCCAGGAGAGAGCGATGCTCGACGGACCGGTTCCCCAGGCGCTGACCTTCGACGACGTTCTTCTGGTGCCGCGCAGATCGGATGTCCTGCCGGCCAAGGTCGACGTCGGGTCCTTCCTGACCCGGCGGATCCGCCTCAACCTTCCCCTGGTCTCGGCCGCCATGGACACGGTCACCGAGTCGCGCCTCGCGATCGCCATGGCGCAGCTGGGCGGGCTGGGATTCATCCACAAGAACCTCAGCATCGCGGCGCAGGCGGGCGAAGTCGACAAGGTGAAGCGCTCCGAGAGCGGCATGATCGTCGACCCGATCACCGTCGGCCCCGACCAGCGGATCGCCGACGCCATGGATCTCATGCAGCGCTACCGGATCTCGGGCGTGCCGGTGACCGACCCGGGCGGGCATCTGCTCGGCATCCTGACCAACCGCGACCTTCGGTTCGAGACCCGCACCGACCTGCCGGTCGCCTCGGTGATGACCAGGAAGGACCTGGTCACCGTGCCGGTCGGGACGACGCTCGACGAGGCCAAGAAAATCCTCCACAAGCACAAGATCGAGAAGCTCCTGGTGGTCGATCGCGAGAACCACCTCAAGGGGCTGATCACGGTCAAGGACATCCAGAAGGTGATCAAGTACCCGAACGCCTGCAAGGACGCGCTGGGACGGCTGCGGGTCGGGGCGGCGGTCGGGGTCGGCGGCGACACCCGCGAGCGCGCCCGGGCCCTCGTCGACGCGCGGGTCGACACGCTGGTCATCGACACGGCGCACGGCCACTCGATCGGCGTCCTCGAGACCGTGAAGACGCTGCGCGCCGATTTCCCGCAGCTCGATCTCATCGCCGGCAACGTCGCCACGGCCGAGGCGACCGAAGAGTTGATCAAGCTCGGCGTCGACGCGGTGAAGATCGGCATCGGGCCGGGGTCGATCTGCACGACCCGCGTCGTGACCGGGGTCGGCGTCCCCCAGGTGACCGCGGTCGCCGAGTGCGCCAACGTCGCGCGCCCGCACGGCGTGCCGGTGATCGCCGACGGCGGCATCAAGTACTCCGGGGACATCACCAAGGCCCTCGCGGCCGGCGCGTCGTCGGTGATGATCGGGTCGCTGTTCGCCGGCACCGAGGAGTCGCCGGGCGAGACCATCCTCTACCAGGGGCGCACGTTCAAGGCGTACCGCGGCATGGGCTCGATCGGCGCCATGCGCAAGGGGAGCGCCGACCGCTACTTCCAGGAGAGCGAGGCGGGCGACGACAAGCTGGTCCCGGAGGGCATCGAGGGGATGGTGCCCTACAAGGGGAGCCTGCAGGTCCTGGTGCCGCAACTGGTCGGGGGGCTGCGCGCCGGGATGGGCTACTGCGGCGCGAAGGACATCGAGACGCTCCGGCGCGAGGCGAAGTTCATCCGGATCACCGCCGCGGGGCTCAAGGAGAGCCACGCGCACGACGTGGTGATCACCAAGGAAGCCCCGAACTACCGCGTCGAATAGCGCGGGCGGGTCACTCCGCCGCGTAGGGATCGGTGGTCGGTCCGCGCCGATCGTCGAAGGTCAGAAGCCTCTCGCTCCCGCCGCGGTCCTCGAGCGTGATCGTCAGCCGCCGCGGCGGCAGCCAGCGCCCCAGCCGCTCGCCCCACTCCACCACCGCGACGCCGTCGCCGCCGAGAATCTCCTCGAGCCCCAGCTCGTCGAGATCGGACGGCTTCTCGATGCGGTACAGATCGAGGTGATAAACCGGCACCCGGCCCTGGTAGGGGTTCACGAGAGTGAAGGTGGGGGAACGGACCTCTTCGGGCGGGACCCCGAGACCGGCGGCGAGGCCGCGTGCCAGCACGGTCTTGCCGGCGCCGAGCGACCCGGTGAGGACGACCACGTCGCCGACCCGGAGACGCGCCGCGACCTCGGCGCCGGCCTGGAAGGTCTCGGCCTCGCCCCGGGTGACGACGCGCTCTGTGGCGGGCGGGGTCAACGCCGCTCGCCGCTCAGGAAAGCGGCATCTCCATGAGGCTCGGCGACGGCATCCGCTCGCGATGCTGGCGGAACAGTCCGGTGAGCGGCCGGGTCTCCTGGAACCCGGCGCGCTCGAGC
>DATKFL010000228.1:0-2496 GCA_035511355.1 Dongiaceae bacterium | reverse complement strand
TCTGATCATGGCGAGAGCCTGGGCGAGCATGGCTACCAGTACGCGCATGGCGAGACCCTGTACGAAGGGGGGATCCGGGTTCCGCTGGTCGTCCGGTTCCCGGGAGTGGTCGCCGCGGGGACGCGTCTCGCCGGTCCCGCGATGAACGTCGACGTCGCGCCGACCCTGCTCGCGCTCGCCGGCGTCGGCGGGATGCAGAGCGTGGAGGGTCGTCCCCTGCTGACCCTCGACGGAACCGGCGCGGCGCGGCACGCCGTCGCGGCCCGAACCCGGGCGACCGTCTGGTCCGAAACCGACATCGCCGGTCTCCACAAGGAAAACCCCCGGCGCTTCATCGACGGTCCGCCGGGGCGCTGGACGGCGGCCTCCGATGGCCGCTTCAAGCTGATCCAGATCCCGCGCCCCGGCGGCGAGATCCTGGAGCTCTACGATCTGGGGGCCGACCCGGGCGAACTGCGAAACCTCGCCGAGGACCCGGCGCGCCAGGAGGACCGCGCGCGACTCTACCGCGCGATCAAGGAGTTCGCCGACTACGGGACCGGCGTGACCGTGCCGGGGGGAGCCGCGGCGGAGGATCGGGAGCGCCTGCGCGCTCTCGGCTACTTCAACTGATCCGGCCGGACCGTTTCGGCTCGAGCCGCTCGAAGAGTTCGTTCGAGACCAGCCGCCCGCGCCGGGTCAACGCCAGCCGCCGTCCTGCGATCGTCATGAACCCGGCCGACACGAGAGCCTCGATCGTGGTGTCTCCGCCGGCCGGCATCGCGCCCGGGTAGCGCGCCTCGAGTTGGTCGAGGTCGACTCCTTCCAGGAGGCGCAGGCCGGCGGAGAGCGCCTCCCAGCCGCGGGTGGCGCGCGGCTGCGGATCGTCGAGGCGCTTGGACCCGACCCCGCCGCGCGCGAGGTAGCCCGCCAGGTCGGGGGGGTTCGACCAGCGTTCGCCGCCGAGATACGAGTGCGCCGAGGGACCGAATCCGAGGTACTCCTCGTCGGTCCAGTACTTCAGGTTGTGCCGGCTCCGGTGTCCCGGCCGGGCGAAGTTGGAGATCTCGTAGTGCTCGAAGCCGGCCGCGATCAGGCGATCGGCGGCCGCCTCGTACACCGACGCCGCCGCGTCGGCCTCGAGCGGCGCCTCCTTTCCCAGCGCGACCGCCCGTCCGAGCCGCGTCCCGGGATGGATCTCGAGGAGGTAGAGCGACAGGTGATCGACGCCCAGGTCGATGGCGCGCGCCACGTCGTCGAGGGTCGGATCGGGCCGGGCTCCCGGCATGCCGAGAATGAGATCGACGCCGACGCTCGCGAACCCGGCGGCGCGGGCGCGGCTCACCGACTGCGCGGCGCGCGCCGCGTCGTGCGGGCGGCGCATCAGGCGGAGGCGCGCGTCGTCGAAGGACTGCACCCCGATCGCGAGACGGGTGACCCCCGCCGTGCGCCAGAGATCGATCGTCCCGGCGTCGAGGTCCTCGGGGTTGGCTTCGAGGGCGATCTCCGCGGGACCGGACGGCGGGCAGAATCGCAGCGCCGCCTCGAGCACCGGCCTCAGGGCGGCCGCCGGCAGGAGCGAGGGGGTGCCGCCGCCCAGGTGAATCGTATCGGCGGGAGATCGGGCGGCAGAGTTAATGGCCGCGGGCCCCGGGGCTTCGACGCCCGCATCGGCGGCCGCCGCGATCTCCGCGGTCAGCGCCCGGGCGTAGGCGCCGAGGTCGCGCCCGCGCCCGGTGACCAGGTAGAAATCGCAGTAGGAGCACCGGACGGTGCAGTAGGGCACGTGCAGGTAGAGACCGATCACACCTTCTCGACGCTCGTCGCCGGCACCCAGCCGGTCAGACCGTTCGGCAGGCCGACCTGCACCCAGAGATCCAGCCGGCTGCGCAGGTCGACGCGGGTCCCCTCGTGCACGGTGAACAGGATGGTGTTCTCCTCTCCGGGGCCGCTGCGGACGTCGATCTTGTCGACCAGGACGATGGCGAGCGGGGCCGAGTCCTGCCGCGCACGATAGAGCAGCGCCGTCCCGGCGCACAGCGCGGCGAGGGTCATCGCCGCGGCGGCGTAGATCAGGAGCCGCCGCCGGAACCAGTCGCGCGCCACGATGGCGAGACCGAAACCGCCGGCGGCGAGCAGGTAGAGCGCCAGGAAGACGACGGCGATCGTCCCGGCCGGGATCGACTCCAGGGTCTCCTTCACCACCCGGATCGGGTACTGCAGATCCGGCTCACCGACTCGATCGCGGATCTGTCCGCGCGCCAGCTCGAGATTGGCGCGCAGGTCCTCGTCCGCCGGGTCCAGACGCACCGCCCGCTCCCACGCCAGGATCGCGAGCCCGAGCCGCCCCTGCCGATACTGCGTGTTCCCGAGGTTGTAGAAGACCCGCGGATCGGCGAGGCCGGCGCCGAGGACCTTCTCGTAGGCCGCCGCGGCGTCGTCATAACGGCGCGCTTCGTAGGCGGCGTTGGCGTCGGCGAACTGCCGCTCCGCCGCGGCGGTCGATGCCGCCGCCCG
>DATKFL010000227.1:0-2321 GCA_035511355.1 Dongiaceae bacterium | reverse complement strand
GACCAGCCGGAGCGCGTCGTCGTCGCGCGGCGTCGCGCCGGCAACGTGGCCGCGGCGGAGGAGCGCGACGCCGGCCGCCTCCACCGGGAACCCTTCGGGCGGCGGCTCGAGGAATCCCTCCGGCGCCTCGACGCCGCCGGCGAGAATCGCGTCCGCCCGGCCGGCGTCGATCGCCGCCGCCGCGGCGATCAACGCCTCGGCGCCGGCGGTGAACCCCGAGACGAAGGTGTCGCAGGGACCCGCGAGCCGCCGGGCGATCGAGATGTCGCCGTTGACCGCGTTGGCGACGGTGCGCACGAACAGCGCCGGGCTGAGCGAGGCCGGTGGCTGGTCGCGGTGCTCCTCGTGGAAGCGGCGGTTGGCGCTCCAGCAGGCGATGCTCGAACCGATCATCACGCCGAACCGGGGGTCGAGCGTCGTCGCGTCGGCGGGCGCGGCGGCGTCGCGGAAAGCCATGGAAGCCGCGGCGTAGCCGATCGCGCCGTAGCGATCGGCGCGCCGGAGCTGATCCGGCGGGTCACCACACAGGCCGGCCGGATCGACCGGGAGCAGGCGCCGCGCCGGCGGGTCGACGCGGCGATCGAGGAGCGGCGCGGTGCCGGCACCGGCGGGAGTGAGGACCCCGAACCCGGCGAGACGCAGGTCGTGCGCGGGGCGCGTGAATCTCATGCGACCGCCCTCATGCCGCCCCCAGGAGGAGCGCCGCGTTGTGCCCGGCGAACGCCGACGACGTGGAGAGCGCCCGGCGCACCGCCTGCCGGCGCGCGGCACCCCGGACGTAGTCGAGGTCGCACTCCGGGTCGGGCTCCTCGAGGTGCGCGGTCGGCGGCACGACCCCTTCGCCGATCGCCTTGACGCAGAGGATCGCCTCGAGCGCGCCGGCGGCCCCGAGCGTGTGGCCGACGATCGGCTTGATCGAATCGATCGGCACCTCCGGCGCGCGCGCGCCGAGCACCCGCTTGAAGGCGAGCGTCTCCATCCGATCGTTGAACGGCGTGCCGGTGCCGTGCGCGCTGATGAAGTCGACGGCGAGCGCATCGCGGCCGGCGTCGTCGAGCGCCGCCTGGAGGGCGCGCGCCACGCCGTCGCCGGTCGGCGAGGGGCCGGTCATGTGGTGCGCGTCGGCGGCGCTGCCGCTGCCTTCGACGATCGCGAGGATCGGCGCGTGGCGCCGGCGCGCGGCATCGAGCGATTCGAGCACCAGCACCCCCGCCCCTTCGCCGAGCGACAGACCGTCGCGGCGGCGATCGAACGGTCGCATGACCCCGGCGGCCAGGGCGCGCAGGAGCCCGAAGCCGGCGAGGACGAAGGGCGACAGCGCGTCGACCCCGCCGGCCAGCATCAGGTCCGACTCGCCGCGCCGGATGGTCTCGGCGGCGTGCGCCACCGCGGCGGTGCCGGAGATGCAGGCGGCCGAGAGGGTGGTCACCGGGCCGGTCAGGCCGCGCTCCGCGGCGAGGCGGCGGGCCGGCGCCGCGAAGCCGCCGGGCGCGGGCCAGGGGGGAGCGATCGGACCGCGGGTCGCCGCGCGCGCGTCGCACCACGCGAAGGTGGCGAGCGCGCCGCCGAGACAGGTGCCGATCGCGGTGCCGGCGCCCGCCGGCAGCCGCCCGGAGGGGAGGGCCGCGGCACGCATCGCCTCGTCGGCGGCGCGCAGCAGGAGCGCCGCGGCCCGCTCCTCGGGAGGCGGTGCGGCTCCGCCGAGGTCGAGGTCCACGGCCCCGACCATCGGCGGCGGCGCGGCCGCGCCCGCGGCGCCTGTACCCGCGAACCCGGCGCCGGCCGGCCGGCGCGCGCTCCGCCCGTCGACGCAGGCGGTCCAGAAGGCCTGCACGCCGGCGCCGGCGGCGGTGACCGCGCCGATCCCGGTGATCGCGACGACTCGACGGGGGCTGGTCATGGCGTCAGGGGAGCGCTCCGGCGCCCGCCGGCGTGAACAGGGCGGCATCGAGGGGACGCGGCGCGACGTCGAGAAGCGCGAGCGTGGTGTGCACCAGCCCTTCCGCCGCGAGCAGGTGATCGATCTCCATCCGGTCGAGGTGGGGAGCGGCGCCCCGGTTTTCGCGATAGGTGAAGCGCATCTCCTTGGCCGGTTTCCCGGACGGCAGATTCAGGCGGGCGAGGCGCGGCAGGGAGTCGGCGGCGCCGACCCAGAGCGCGCCGCCGCCGTACGGCGCGCCGTGGCGGCGCGCCACGAGGTCGAGCACGCGGCAGGCGACGCTGTCGATCGGCTCCTCTTCCGGGCGCGCCGCGGCGGTGAAATCGTCGGCGAAGCGCAGGCGCGCCAGGTCGCCGATCGAGGCGCCCCCCATGAGTCGCTG
>DATKFL010000226.1:0-4940 GCA_035511355.1 Dongiaceae bacterium | reverse complement strand
CTGGCTCGGCCGGGTCGGCTACCGCGACGCGGTCGCGTTCCAGGAGACCGCCGCCGCGGCGCTCAAGCGGGCGCAGCTCGGCGGCCCGCCGGCCGACGAGCGCTTCTTCCTCCTGGAGCATCCTCCAGTGATTACCCTCGGTCGCAACGCCGTCGAGGGGGACGTGCTGGCGGACGGCGATCGGCTCGCGGCGCTCGGGGTCGCGGTCGAGCGGACCAACCGCGGCGGGCAGGTGACCTACCACGGCCCGGGGCAGCTGGTCGGCTATCCGATCCTCGACCTCAGTCCCGACCGGCGCGACGTGGCGCGGTACCTCCGCGACCTCGAGGAGGTCCTGATCCGCGCCCTCGGTCGGCTCGGGATCGCCGGCCGCCGCCAGCCGGGGTGGACCGGCGTCTGGGTGGGGGAAGAAAAGGTCGCCGCGCTCGGCGTGCACCTGTCGCGCTGGGTGACGACCCACGGCTTCGCGCTCAACGTGACCACCGACCTCGATCACTTCTCGCTGATCGTGCCGTGCGGCATCCGGAGCCGCGGCGTCACCTCGGTCGCGCGCCTGCTCGGGCGGGAGATGTCGGTGCGCACCATGGCGGCGCTGGTGGTGCCGGAGTTCGCCGCGGTGTTCGGCCGCGCGACGACGGCGGTCGGTCCGCTGGCGCCGGCAGGGGAGCGGGAATGAAGCCGGTGAGCCCCGAGCGCCCCGCTCCGAAGCCGCCCTGGATCCGGATCCGGCTGTCGACCGGACCGGAGTACCAGGAGGTCCGCCACCTGATGCGCGGCCTCGCCCTCAACACCGTCTGCGAAGAGGCGCGCTGCCCGAACATCTACGAATGCTGGAGCGACCGCACGGCGACCTTCATGATCCTCGGCGACGTCTGCACGCGCACGTGCGGCTTCTGCGCGGTGACCAGCGGCCGGCCGAAGAAGGGGGTCGACGCCGGCGAGCCGGAGCGGCTGGCCGAGGCGGTCGAGCGGCTCGGCCTCGACCACGTCGTGGTCACCTCGGTCGACCGCGACGACCTCGACGACGGCGGCGCGGGGCACTTCGCGCGGGTCATCCGCGCGGTGCGCGCCCGCCGGCCGGAGTGCGGCGTCGAGGTGCTCACCCCCGACTTCCGCGGCGTGCCGGAAGCGGCGTCGATCATCCTGGCCGAGGGGCCGGTGGTCTTCAGCCACAACCTCGAGACGGTGCCGCGCCTGTACCGCGCCGCCCGACCCGGGTCGCGCTTCGAGCGATCGACGGCGCTCCTGCGCGAGGCAGCCGCCGCCCGCGGCGCGGCCGACAGACCGCTCATCAAGACCGGCCTGATGGTCGGCCTGGGGGAGACCCGCGACGAGCTGGTCGACACCTTCCGCGCGGCGCGCGATGCCGGGGTCGAGATCCTGACGATCGGGCAGTACCTCCGGCCGACCCTCCAGCACCTGCCGGTCGAGCGGTACGTGCATCCCGACGAGTTCGCCGGGCTCGCCGAAGAGGCCCGCGCCCTCGGCTTCAGGCATGTCGAGGCGGGGCCGCTGGTGCGCTCCTCCTACCACGCCAAGCGGCACACCCGGGTGGCGTCGGCCGCCGCCGAAAGTCCCGCCACCGCAACCCCCGCCGCCGGGCCGGATCGGGCGCATCCCGCGCCTTGACAGGCTTTGCGGCCGCCCGTAATATAGGACCGTCACGGTCGTATATAGACGATGCTGCGACTCTCGAAACGGACCGACTACGGCCTGATGGCGATTCGCCACCTGGCGATGCTCCCGCGCGGCGAACGCTGCTGCGCGCGCAGCATCGCGCTCGAGTACGGCATCCCGCCGGCGTTGATGGCGAAGCTCCTGCAGCGCCTGGCGCGGCGCGGGCTCGTGGCATCACAGCACGGCACCAAGGGTGGCTACCAGATCGGCCGGGCTGCATCGAGCATCTCGCTGCGTGACGTGATCGAGGCGATCGAAGGGCCGGTGGCGATGCTCGACTGCCTCGACCCGTGCAAGGGGGAATGCCCCCAGGACAAGCAGTGCACGGTCAAGGCGCCGCTCCACCTGGTGCAGCGGCGGATCGCGGAACTCCTGGCGCGCACCACGGTGCACGACCTGACGGGGAACGGACGATGAGCGCTCCCGCGCGCGGCATCTACATGGACCATCATGCGACCTCGAAGGTGGACCCGCGGGTCCTCGAGGCGATGCTGCCGTACCTGACCGACGAGTTCGGCAACGCCTCGTCGCGCACCCACGCCTACGGCTGGCGCGCCGAGGAGGCGGTCACGAAGGCGCGGGTCCAGGTGGCGAAGCTCCTCAACGCCGACCCGAAGGAGATCCATTTCACCAGCGGCGCCACCGAGTCGAACAACCTCGCGATCCGCGGGGCGCTGCGTTCGTTCGCGGCGCAGGGGGACCACCTGGTCACCGCGGTCACCGAGCACCCGGCGGTGCTCGACGTGGCGAAGGACGCCGCCGAGCAGGGCGCGCGGGTCACGCTCCTGCCGGTCGACCGCCGGGGGCGGGTCGACCCGGACGCGGTGCGGGCCGCTCTCACGCCGCGCACGGTGCTGGTGTCGATCATGGCGGCCAACAACGAGGTCGGGACGCTCGGACCGCTCGCCGCCGTCGGCGCCCTCTGCAAGGAGCGCGGCGTCCTGTTCCACACCGACGCGGCGCAGGCGATGCTGACCGAGGCGATCGACGTGCAGGCGATGGGGATCGATCTCCTGTCGATCTCGGCGCACAAGGCGCACGGACCGAAGGGGGTCGGCGCGCTCTACGTGCGGCGCAAGAACCCGCGCGTCGTGCTCGAGCCGATCGCGTTCGGCGGCGGGCAGGAGCGCGGCCTGCGGCCCGGGACGCTCAACGTGCCGGGGATCGTCGGTCTCGGCGCGGCGCTCGAGATCGTCCGCGCGTCGCGCGCCGAGGAAGCGGCGCGCCTCGCGGCGCTCCGGGATCGGCTGCAGCGCGGCATCGAGGCGCGGGTCGCCGACGTTTTCGTCAACGGCGACCCCGGCGCGCGGCTGCCGCACAACCTGAACCTCAGCATCGAAGGGGTGGAAGGGGAGGCGCTCCTGCTCGCCCTCGACGGCGTGGCGGTGTCGAGCGGCTCGGCCTGCACCTCCGAGAAGCGCGAGCCGTCGCACGTCCTCAAGGCGATGGGCGTCGACGACGCGCTGGCGCAGGCGTCGTTGCGGTTCGGACTGGGACGGTTCAACACGGAAGCGGAAGTCGACGAAGTCATCGAGCGCGTCGCGGGTGCCGTGACGCGTCTCAGGGAGATCTCGCCCCTGTACCAGGCAGCCCGAGGGGCGGAGGCACGGACCACGAACGGGCCGGAGATCCGGCCGGGAGGTTTCTGAACATGATTCAGGTCACCGAAAAAGCGGCGGAACAGATCAAGGCGATCATGAAGAAGGAAGGGCTCGAGGATCACGTCCTGCGGATCGCCGCGGTCGGCGGCGGCTGCTCGGGGATGTCGTACAAGCTCGAGTTCGAGAAGGACGTGGCCGGCGAGGACAAGGTGTACGAGGACCACGGCGTGAAGATCCTCGTCGACAAGAAGTCGTACATCGTCCTGAACGGCACGACCCTCGACTACACCGACGGCCTCAACGGCTCCGGCTTCGTCTTCCAGAACCCGAACGCCAAGTCGACCTGCGGGTGCGGCTCGTCGTTCTCGTCGTAAGCCGGCATCCGGCACATGGACTCCGCGTTCCTCGATGAAGGGCGGCGCCGTCTCGAGGAGAAGGACTGGGTCGGCGCGATCCAGTCGCTCTCCTGGGCGAAGGACGCCGATCCCTCCGACCCGCGCGCCTGGCTGGCGCTGATCGAGACCTACGAGGCGGCGGCCGCCGCCGAATCGGAGCCCGATCTCCTGCAGCAGGCCTGGAACGTCTGTCGCGACCTGCGCGATCGGCGCCTGGCGATGAACGCCGCCGATCAGACGGCGTTCCGCGACGCCTTCATCCGGGTGCGCGACAAGCTGGTTGCGGCGCGCGCCGGCGGCTGGACGCCGCCGCTGCCGCGCTCCGAGGTCTGGAAGGAGTAGTTCCCGCCGCGCCGCGTTTCACGCCCTGCCGAAACCCGCCGCGCGGCGCGCCTTTCCGCCGCGGCGCGCATTGCGCCCCTTAAAAACTATTTGTTATGATGCGCGCCATTCGCGCGCGGCGCGCGCTGACGCCGTGCGATCGGGGGGCAGCGATGGCGCACAAGAAGGAGTTCCTGTCGGGGCAGCGCATCTGGCCGGCTCCGATCCGGGGCGACGAGACCGTCGATCGCCTGATCGACGACACCTTCCTGGCCTACAACGGCGGACGCCTGCAGAAGGCCTGCCGACTGTTCACCGAACGGATGCTGAAGCCGGACGTCACCGTCGGCGTCAGCCTCTCGGGCGCGCTCACGCCGGCCGGCGTCGGGCGCTCCTGCATCATCCCGCTGATCAAGGCGGGGTTCATCGACTGGATCGCCTCGACCGGCGCGAATCTCTACCACGACACGCACTTCGGCCTCGGCATGTCGCTGCACCGCGGGACCCATTCGATCGACGACGCGCTGCTCCGCAGGGAAGGGGTCATCCGGATCTACGACGTCCTGTTCGACTACAACGTCCTGCTCGACACCGACAACTACCTGCGCACGATCATGGCCGAGAAGGCGTTCGACCGCGAGATGGGCACCGCCGAGCTGCACTATCTCCTCGGCAAGTACCTCGCGGCGCGCGAGAAGGAGCTCGGAGTCGAGGACACCTGCGTCCTGACCGCGGCCTACCGCGCCGGGGTGCCGTGCTACGTCTCCTCGCCGGGCGACTCGTCGATCGGGATGAACATCGCCGAGCTGGCGATGCGCGGCTGCGGGCCGCGGGTTGACGTCTCGCGCGACGTGAACGAGACCGCGGCGATCGTCTACGCCGCGAAGACCGGCGACGGCGGCAAGAGCGGCATCCTGATGCTCGGCGGCGGCTCGCCGAAGAACTT
>DATKFL010000225.1:0-3501 GCA_035511355.1 Dongiaceae bacterium | reverse complement strand
CGGCCGAGAGGGCAGGCCCTTCCAGCGGCGCGCCGATGAGCAGGTTCAGCTCCATCTCCTCCGGGCTGGGTTCGCGGGCGGCCGGCGGCTCGAGATCATGCCGCGCCGGCGTCTCCGCGATCGCGAGTCGCGCCGCCTCGGCCTCGACCGGGGTCAGGCGCCCCGCCTCCTGGTCCACGCGGATGGCGCGCAGATCGAGGTCTTGAAAATCGGAAGTCGCCGCCAGCGTGTCTCCGGGGCGAACGAGGAGGAAGAGGGAGCCGCGACGGCCGGCGACCGGCCGCCCGTCGAAGTCCACTCCCTCGAGCACCAGGTGCACCGCGGAGCGTCCGGTCCCGTCGGGACGGACCGCGACCTCGAAGCTGCGCGCATCGCCGGCGGCGAGCGACCCCACGTCGACGACCGACGGGCCTTCGATGCCGATCGGCCCTTCGCCCAGCACGCGGGCAGTCAGAGACGCCACGTCGTCGGTCGAGGTGATGGTGACAGAAAGATGCGCCGGCACGCCGGGGCGAAGCGCGGCCTCGTCCGCGTCGATGCTGACCGCGAGCGGCGACAGGATCTTCCCCGGGCAGGACCAGTCCTCCGACGATCGCGGCGGCGCGGCCTCCTTCCCGATCGTGCGGGGAGTCGCGAGGGCGACCGCGAGGCAGGCGCAGGAGACGACGAGGAGGTGTCTGAGTGCGGACGTGTGCATGGTGGCCCTCCGGCGAATGCAATGTTCTCGAGCGGGAGCGCGTGGTATTGCGGCAGGATATACCCATGTTCTGGGCCGGGGATAAGGATTCTTTTGCGCGGTCGGTCGTGCGCGGGCGGCGCCCCCCATTCGACGGCGCGCGACGACACTGGGCCGGCCTGCTCGTGCTCCTGGCCCTGGCCTGCCGGCCGGTGCCCGGCTCCGGTGACGACACTCCCGCCCGATGCCGGGCGGAGTCGCTCGGGAGCGTGCGCGCCTTCCTCGAGGCCGGCGCGCCCGCCACCAACACCTTCGACGCCACCCTCGAAGCGGCCCCGAAACCGGGCGACGGCGGATTGTGGAAGCTGGCGCTGCGCGAGGCGTCGGGCGCCACGCACACCCTGACACTCATCTCACCGGTCGGGGCGCCGCACCTCGAGGTTGGCGCGCGGTACCGCATCCGGGTCGACTACGCCCCTGGCTATCCGCCGGCGAGCGGGCTTCTGATCTGGAAGGAGGGGGAGCTGATCTACGCGGCGGCCGGCGACCCCTCGCCCGAGCGGCGGGTCCTCGGCGAAGGGGTGCCCGGCTTCGAGATCGCGCGGCTGCCGTCACGCTGTGCGAATCGCGGACCGACCGACTGTTTCGACGCGCTGCGGAGCGCTCCCCTGCGGATCGCGCACGCCGGCGCGACGGTCACGCTCATGCAGGGTGAGTCGGCGGATCTGGGTGGCTATCGCGTGACCTGCCTGACCGCCGAGGAGATCACCTACAGCGCCCGCTGCGCCGACGCCGGCCGCGTCACCCTCTCGTACGTGATCGAACGGCGCTGACGCCTACTTCAGTGGCGCGGCGGCCGCTGCGTCGACCCGGGTCCAGACGGTGCCGCCGGCGTCGCTCGTCGTCCTGACGAAGAGCGCGGCCGGCTCGCCCGCCTGCCACTTCTTGTAGACCTTCTTCGGAACGGTGGCGCCGGCGCTGCCGGTCAGCTCTCCGCCCGCCTTGAGCGTGCCGCCCGGGAACGAGGCGTACGCCATGTCGGAGGCGGCGGTGTTCCCCAGCTTGATCGCCTCGACCGTGACGTCGGACGGCTGCGGCGAGCGCAGGCTGAACGAGAAGGTGATGTGCACCGCGTCGCCCGAGGGCTGCGCGTCGGCCACCTTGTACGTCGCGGTGAACTCCGGCGCGGCGAGGGCGGGAGCGGCCAGCGCGAGGAGGACGGCCAGGAGCGGGACGGCGAGCCCGCGGCGGTATCGAAGGATTGGCATGTTCGGACCTCCATGATCGCGTAGCATCGAACGCGGGCCGAACGTATCACACTCGCACGGCGCGCCGGCCCCGCGCCGGAACGGTGACCTGTTGGACGCGGTCGATCCGAAGACCCAGGGCGAGATCACCCGCCTGCTGCTTCTCTGGCGGCAAGGCTCGCCCGGGAGTCTCGACCGGCTTTTCCCGATCGTCTATCAGGAGCTCAAGCGGCTGGCCCGGCGGCAGCTGGCGGGGAGCGGTCCGGGGCGCACCCTCAACACCACCGGCCTCGTGCACGAGGCGTATCTCAAACTGGTCGACCAGACACGCGCCGCGGTCAACGATCGGCACCATTTCTTCGCGCTCGCCGCCCGGGCGATGCGCCAGATCCTGGTCGACGGGGCGCGCCGGCGCCTGGCGGAGAAGCGCGGCGCCGGGGCGGCAGCGGCGGACGTCGACGACCTGGAGATCGCGGCGGCCGAGGTGCCGGACGAGATCGTCGCGGTCGACGCCTCGCTCACCCGGCTCGAGCAGCTCGAGCCGCGTCTCGGCAAGGTGGTCGAGATGCGCTTCTTCGCCGGCCTCTCGGTCGAAGAGACCGCCGACGCGCTGCAGATCTCCCCGCGCACCGTGAAACGCGAGTGGCAGAAGGCGCGCGCCTTCCTCTATCGGGACCTGAAGCGGGCCGGCAGCTGAGCGCGGCTCACGGACCGGGCGCACGCGCCGCGGCGGCGTTGCGGCGCGCCCGCTCGACCAGGGTGTCGAACTCCTGGCCGTGGAGCGACGCGAGGTCCTCGTCCTGCACCAGGACGTCGGCCCGCAGGAAGCCGCCTTCGACCGCCTGCCGGATCCAATCGAGGGCGGCCGGCCGATCGCCGCGGACCGCGGCGAGGCAGCCGAGATCGTAGAGCGTCCCCAGGGTGTCGGTGTGGCGGGGACCGAGCACGCGCTGCCGGGTCGCGAGCACGTCGCGATACAGACGCTCCGCCTCGGGATAGCGGGCCGTGCTGAGATAGAGTCCGGCAAGGCTGTTCTTCGCCCCGAGCGTTCGCGCGTGCTCTTCGCCGTAGACCCGCCGGTCGGCGGCGACGGCCTCGACGTAGAGCTGCTCGGCTTCGGGATAGCGCTCCTCGTGCTCGAGGATGCGCGCCAGGGTTTCCGTCCCGGCCAGGGCGCGTGGATTGTCGTTTCCAAGCGTCCGCTTCCAGGCCGCGAGCGCCTCGCGCATGAGCGGCTCCGCCTGGGCGCTGCGCCCCGTCGCCTGATAGATGTTCACGAGGTTGACGACGCACGTCAGGGTCCAGTCGTCTTCCGGACCGCGGACTCGACGCAGGCGCGGCAGCACGTCGACCAGCACCTTCTCGGCCTCCTCCGGACGCCCCTGCTCCAGGTAGAGCGAGCCGAGATTGACCTCGTTCCCCAGGGTGTCCGGATGCTCCGACCCGAGAACGCGCTGCCGGGTCGCGCGCAGCCGCAGCAGGAGCTGCTCTGCCTCGGGGAGGCGGCCAAGTGCCCGCAGCGCGAGCGCGACGTTGTTGAGGGCCTTCAGGGTGGCCGGGTTCTCCGGGCCGAGCACG
>DATKFL010000224.1:0-8961 GCA_035511355.1 Dongiaceae bacterium | reverse complement strand
TTGAGCGCTTCGATCCCCTCGGCCTCGAGGCGCGCGGCCTCGAGCACCAGGATGAATCGCCGCCCCTCTCCCATCGGATAGGTCGAGGCCAGGTCGACGAGGGCGTCGAGCGTGATCTCGCGGCCGCGCAGCCGATCCTGGCCGAGCGGCCCGGCGGCGGCGGCCGCTTCGAGCAGGCGGATCGCTTCGTCGTGGAACCAGCTCTCCTCGCCCGCGAGCAGGTAGACCGGGTCGATCGCCCCCTTCTGGAGCTCGGCCTTGAGCCGGGCGAACGGGAGGAGTCGCGGCATGGCCTAGAACCCCTCGAGAATCGAGGTGACGATCGTCTTGGCGAAATCGGTGGCCACGTCGTCGATGGCGATGATCTCCTGGTCGACGAAGGCGATCGAGGTCTCCGGCACGTCGTACTGCCGCTTGAAGAGGAAGTGATCGTCTTCCCAGAGAATCCGGTCGGTGGCCGCCTGCGCCAGCACGACGCGCGCGGTGATCAGGATCTCGTACCGGCGCGCGCGCCCCTGCTCGTTCAGGACGACCGGGGTCGTGGTGTAGGTGTACAGGGTGCCGCGCAGCACTGCGTCGGCCCCCTGCTCCCCCGGCAGGATGCGCACCCGGCCGCGGGTGGAGAACTCGTCGATGACGGCGCCGGTCACCCGCTGCTCCAGCTCGGGGCGGCTGGTGCGGTTCTCGAAAATCGGGATGCCGATCGAGTGCACCTCGGGCGGCAGCGTCGTGCCGTGCCCCGCGAGGTGGTAGCCGCAGCCGGTCAGAACGAGGAGGGCCGCGGCAAGCGCCGCGACGAGACCACGGGACGGCGTTCGACGGGGCGGCATCGGCGCATTATAGCAAGGCGATCCCGCGCCGCCGGGCGCGCGCCCCGGATCGTCGATCAGCCGACGACGAGGTTCAGGAGACGACCCGGCAGGTAGACGATCTTGCGGGTCGCGCGTCCCTCGAGATGCGCCGCGAGACGGGCGTCGGCGCGGGCCAGCGCGACCGCGTCGGCCTCGCCGAGGTCGCGCGCCACGCGCAGATGCCCGCGCACCCGGCCGTTCACCTGCACCACGAGCTCGATCTCCTCCTCCACCAGCCAGAAGGGATCGGCGGCGGGCCACGGCTGCCGGAGGGCCAGGTCGCCGCCGCCGAGGAGCGACCAGAGCTCCTCCGAGATGTGCGGCGCCAGCGGCTGCAGCAGCAGCGCCTTCGTGCGCGCCGCCTCGCGCAGGCAGGGCGCGTCGCCCGGCGCCTCCGCGCGGACGAACTCCTGCATCTGGTTCAGGAGCTCCATGAGCGACGAGACCGGCGTGTTGAGATGCAGGCGGCGCTCGATGTCGACCGTGATCCGGGCGATCGTCTGGTGGGTCTTGCGCCGGAGCGCCTCGCGGCGCGCCTCGCCGTGCCCCTCCTTCGGCCCCGGGTCGCTCGCCGACGCCAGCGCCGCGGCGCGCGGCGCGAGCAGCCGCCAGACCTTCTCGAGGAAGCGGTAGCACCCCTCGACCCCCTGCTCGTTCCATTCGAGATCCTTCTCGGGGGGCGCGGCGAACAGGGTGAACAGGCGGGTCGTGTCGGCGCCGTAGCGGGTGATCATGTCGTCGGGGTCGACGACGTTCCCCTTCGACTTCGACATCGCGGTGCCGTTCTTGAGCACCATTCCCTGGCAGAGCAGGCGGGTCACCGGCTCGCCCAGCGTCACGAGCCCGAGGTCGCGCAGCACCTTCGTGAAGAAGCGGCAGTAGATCAGGTGCAGGTGCGCCTGGTTGATCCCGCCGATGTACAGGTCGATCGGGAACCAGGCGCCCACCTTCTCGGGCGCGAACGCCGCCTCGGCGTTCTTGGCGTCGCAGTAGCGGTAGAAGTACCAGGAGGAATCGACGAAGGTGTCCATCGTGTCGGTCTCCCGGCGCGCCGGCTTGCCGCATCGCGGGCAGGCGACGTTCAGGAACGACGCGGTCTGCGCCAGGGGCGATCCCCCCTTGCCGGTGAACGGCACGTCCTCGGGGAGGAGGACCGGCAGGTCCTTCTCGCTCACCGGGACGACGCCGTCATCCGGGCAGTGGATCACCGGGATCGGGGTTCCCCAGTAACGCTGCCGCGAGATCCCCCAGTCGAGGAGGCGGTACTGCACCGAGGCGCGCGCGAACCCCTGCGTCATGCCGGCGTCGCGCATCGCGTCGCGCGCCGCCGCCGAGGTCCGGCCGTCGTACACCCCCGAGTTGAAGACGACGCCATCCTCCGTGGTCGCGGCGGTCTGCGGTTGCGGCGGCGGCTCCCCCGCCGCCGCGCGGATCACCGGCCGGATCGGCAGGCCGTGCGCGGTCGCGAACTCGAAGTCGCGCTGGTCGTGCGCCGGCACCGCCATGATCGCGCCGGTGCCGTATCCCATCAGGACGAAGTCGCCGGTCCAGACCGGGATCGAGGCGCCGTTGTACGGGTTCACGACCCGGAGGCCGGTGTCGATCCCTTCCTTGCCGGCCTCGGCCACCGTCTCGGCATGCCGCCGCGCGGCCGCCGCCGCGCGGAAATCCGCCAGCCGCTTCCCCGCGGCGCCGTGGGGATCGATCGCGTCGAGCACCGGGTGCTCCGGCGCCACGACGCAGAAGGTGGCCCCGTAGATCGTGTCGAGCCGGGTGGTGAAGATGTCGATCCCGCCCGTTCCCGTCTCGAGCGCGAAGCGGACGATCGCCCCCTCACTCCTGCCGTTCCAGTTCTCCTGGATCGTGCGCACCGCCTCCGGCCAGGCGTCGAGCCGCTTGAGGTCGGCGAGCA
The DNA here is from genome assembly GCA_035511355.1 of Dongiaceae bacterium. Taxonomy (GTDB): domain Bacteria; phylum Acidobacteriota; class Polarisedimenticolia; order Gp22-AA2; family Gp22-AA2; genus DATKFL01. Next base: position 6,198 of record DATKFL010000224.1, on the reverse strand, counting down.
GCTCCTCGGTGTAGGCCGACAGGCGCAGGAACCACTGTTCCAGCTCGCGGCGCACGACCACCGAATCGCAGCGCCAGCAGCGTCCCGATTCCACCTGCTCGTTGGCGAGGACGGTCTCGCACGAGTCGCACCAGTTCACCTCGCGGCGGCTCCGGTAGGCCAGCCCCCGGTCCAGCATCTTGAGAAAAAACCACTGGTTCCAGCGGTAGTAATCGGGGCGGTGCGCCGCCACCTCGCGGCTCCAGTCGTAGGAAAAGCCGAGCGTGCGGAGCTGCTTCGACATCGCCGCGATGTTGTCGGTGGTCCAGCGGGCCGGGTGGATGCCGCGCTGGATCGCCGCGTTCTCGGCCGGCATCCCGAACGAGTCCCACCCCATCGGATGGAGCACCGCGTCGCCGCGCATGCGACGGAAACGCGCCACCGCGTCGCCGATCGAGTAGTTGCGCACATGCCCCATGTGCAGCCGCCCGGACGGGTACGGCAGCATCTCGAGGCAGTAGTACTTGGCACCTCCCGGGCGCTCGGGGGCGGCGAAGGCGTTCGCCTGGCTCCAGCGTTCCTGCCAGCGGGCCTCGATCGCCGCCACCTGGTCGCGGTACTCGTCCGACACGCCGCTCTCCTCGCGAAAGGCCCCGATTCTAGCAAGGTCGAGCCCCTCCCCGAACCGGCATTTCGTCTTTGTAACCCGTTGAAATCACGGCTACAGAACCGTCCCCGACGCCTTGCGACTTCGTCATCGGAACCTATATTCGGTCCGCCCGAAGACCGGGATGAGGCGAGGAATATCCGTGAGGTCGCACGCTGAACTGCCCGACGACGCCTTCGAGGCGGAGGCGCACCCGACCGATCCGGTCGCGCTCCTCGCGTCGCCGGCCCCCGATCGCGCCCGGCTTCTCGAGGCCCTCGACGCCGTCCGCGGGCCCGCGATCACGGTGCTCGTCCGCCGCCTCGCCTGGCACCGGGTCGACGGGATCGCCTGGCGCACGCTCGCCGCGATGCCTCCCGAGGGGGTCGACCCGTGGCTCCGCGCGACCTTGCGTCGCGCGCACCAGCAGCGCGCCGCCGCCACCCTGGCGCAGGGATTGGCGCTCGCCGAGATCCTGGAAGCGCTGGCGCACGCCGCGGTGCCGGTGGCGGTCCTCCGGGGCATGCGCGCGGTGGAGTGGATCTATAAGGATGCGGGAACCCGCGCCTTCGAAGATCACGATCTTCTGATCCGCCCCGCCGACGAAAGCGCCGCCACCGAGGCGCTCCGGCGCCTCGGGTTCGAACGGCTCGCCCCCGCCCTCTACCGTCGCGGCGGGGTCGATGTCGACCTGCACGTCGATCCGATCGGCGCGCGCCGCCGTCCCAGCCGGGGGCGCCTCTTTCCGGTCGACACCGAAGCCCTGTTCAAGCGCGCCCGTCCCGGCTGGGTCTCGGGCGGCCCCGCGCTCCTGCTCGCCGACGAGGACGACGTCCTCCTGATGGCGCTCCATCTCGTCAAGCACTCGTTCGATCGCCTGGTCCGCACCGCCGACCTCGCGCACCTGGCGGCGGGCGAGGGGCGGCATTTCGGCTGGGAAGCGCTCGCCGAGCGCGCCCGATCGATTGGCGCGCACCGGCTGGTGGCCCTCGCCTTCGGCGCCGCCGCCTCGCTCGGCGTGCCGGCCCCGCCGGCACTGGCCTTCGAGCGCGGTCCGGGACCGCTCGAGTCGCTCCTCCTCGACCGGGTGCGCGCGCTGCGACCGCTGCCGTACGGCGGCGAGATCCTGATGGCGCTCCAGGCGAAGCGACTCGGGGATCGTCTGCTGTTCCTGTGGGACGCGCTCCTGCCGCGCGGTGAGGCACAGCGGGGCCGCTTCGGCCCCGCCGACCTGCCGCGCCGGGCGGCGGTGCTTCTCGACGGCGCCGCGCGCCGCCGATCCGATCGAAGGGAGGCCTCGTGAATCACCGACCGACGCCCGACACCATCCTCGCGACCTCCCCGGACGTCGTCGCCCGGCAGGTGGCCGGCGAGCACCTCCTCGTCCCGGTGCGCCGCGGCGTCGCCGAGATGGACTACCTCTACACCGCCGACCCGGCCGGATCGTTCATCTGGTCGTGCCTCGACGGCCGCCGGAGTCTCGGCGCCGTGGCGCGGCTCGTGGCGGAGGCGTTCGAGGTGGACGAGCCGCGCGCCCTCGCCGACGTCCTCGCCTTCGCCGCCGAGCTGGGCTCGGCCGGCCTGGTGCGGAACGCGACCGACGCGCCATGAGCGGCTGCGCCTCGCTCACCTACTCCGAGTTCGGCGCGCGCATCGGCGCGGCGGCCGGAGGCGCGCGCGTGCCGCTCGCCGGCTCGATCGAGCTGACCTTCCGCTGCAACCTGCGCTGCGTGCACTGCTACATCCCCGATTTTTCCGGGCGCGGCGAGATGTCCACCGGCGAGATCAACCGCATCCTCTCGGAGGCCGCCGACGAGGGGTGCCTCTGGATGCTGCTCACCGGCGGCGAGGTCCTGCTGCGCCCCGATTTCGCGGCGATCTACACGCACGCCAAGCGGCTCGGGCTGCTGGTCACCGTCTTCAGCAACGGGACCCTGTTCGACGAACGGATCGCCGACCTGATGGCCGAGTACCCGCCGTTCGGTCTCGAGTTCACGCTGTACGGCCTCGACGACGCGACCTACAGGAAAGTCACCGGGTTCCCGAACCGCTGGGCCAAGGTCGAGCGCGCCGTCGGCCTGGCGCGCGATCGCGGGTTGAAGCTGACCTTGAAAGCGATCGCCATGCAGGCGCTGGTCGACGACATTCCGCGGATGCGGGAGTTCGCCGCTTCGTACGGCGTGCCGTTCCGCTATGACGGGACCATCCACGGCCGTCTCGACGGATCGCTCTCCCCGGCGGCGGCGCGCTCCACCCCGGAGACGCTGGTCGGCTGGGACGAGAGCGACCCGAAGCGGCTCGCCGACTGGATGAACTTCTATCTCAAGTTCGTGAAGACCGCGACCGCGGGGACCACCCTGCTCTCCTGCGGCGCCGGGCTGCAGTCGTTCCACGTCGATCCGCAGGGGCGACTGCTGTCCTGCGAGGCGCTGCCGCTCGACGCCTACGACGTGCGCCGCGGCTCCTTCCGCGAAGGCTGGCTCGGCCCGACCGCTGCGGTGCGGGCGCGCCAGGCCGGAGTGCGCAATGTCTGCGTCGCGTGCGAGCTGAAATCGCTGTGCGACCGCTGCCCGGCCACCGCCCTGATGGAGACCGGCAGCCCCGACGGCTGGGTGCCCTACTACTGCGAGACCACCCACCGGCGCGCCGCCCTCCTCGAAGAGAATCTCGGCAACCGCGACCTCGCGGAGCGCTACCGCGCGCATGCCGCCAAGGTGTCCGCGGGATGGACGCCGGAAGGGGCAATCACCCCGCGCGCCGAGTCCCTCGCCGCCGGCGCCGCGCGCGCCGCCTCCGGTGGATGCAGCACCGGCGGTTGCGCCGCGGGCGGCTGCGGCAAGGCGGCCCGACCGGCCGAACCGACGCCCCTGAGCATCACGCTCCCCTCACCCACCACCCAGGAGGTCACCGCATGAGCCGCACCCCCGACTCCCGCGCGCCGCGCGATCGGCGGCCGTACGCGACGCCGACCTTGCGCCGGGTCAGCCTGGTCCCCGACGAAGCGGTCCTCGCCTCCTGCAAGAACGCCTCGGTCCAGGGGCCCCAGGGCGCGTCGATCAAGTGCACCGGCACTCCTTCCCTGTGCAGCCGCGATGCCTCGTGACGCCACCCGTCCCATGGTCCTCGAGGTGGCCGGCATCGGTCTCGAGGTGAAGCCGGCCGAAGCCGGCATCCGCCTGGTCACCGACGCAGCGCACGAGGCGTTCCTGGCGCCCGATCCGTGCGGCGACTGCGCCACCGTGGTCCTGGCGCCGGTGATGAGCGGCCGGCCCGGGCCGAAGCGCGGCCGGACGGTGTTCGAGACCGGCACCGTCTGGCGGCTCGAGGAGACCTCCGAAGGACAGCTCCTGACCCTGCGATCGCCGCTGTACGGCAACGAGCCGTACCTCGCCGTCGAATTCGACCCCGACTACGGCATCGGCCGCGGCGAGACGATCGAGGGCGGGCCGCATCTGCTCGCTGGCACCATGCACCCGTTCGTCTATCCGTTCGACGAGGTGGTCTATCTCGCGCGGCTGTCGCGCGGCCGGGGCGTGCTGGTGCACGGCTGCGGCATCCTGCACGAAGGGCGCGGCATCCTGCTGCTCGGCACCTCCGGCGCCGGCAAGAGCACCTCGGCCCGTCTCTGGGCCGGGCGACCCGGCGCGACCATCCTCTCCGACGACCGGATCGTCGTGCGCGCCGATGCCGCCTCCGGCGGTTACCGCATCTACGGCACGCCCTGGCACGGCGACGCGGGCTACGAGTCGCCGGTCTCGGCGCCGCTCGACGCCGTCTTCGTCCTCGAGCAGGCGCCCCGCAACCGGGTGATCGATCTCACCAGCGCCGCCGCGGTGTCGCAGATGATGGTGCGCGCCTTCCCCGCCATGTGGGACCGGCGCGGACTCGAGTTCGCGGTCAGGTTCCTGTCGCAGATGACCGCCCACCTGCCGGTGCGGCGGCTGCAGTTCCTACCCGAGACCTCGATGACCGACTGCGTGATCGAGGCGATGGCGCGCGACGCCGTGTCGCCGGAGGTCCGTTGAACCAGCCTCCGAAATCCGATCGTCCCCCGCTCGCCGCGCACCCGGGCGCGCCGGCAGAGGCCTACGACCCGATCGTCCTCGCCGAGCGCCAGGGGGTGGTGTTCGTCGCGACCGCCCGGGACGCCGGGGGTCTCCGGGTGCCGCGGCGCTGGTGGGGTCCCGAGGTCGGCGTGGTGGCGATTCCCGCGAGCGAGGACGAAGTGAACGCCGCCGAGGTGCGCCCCCCCTCCGACGCCGGCGCCTGGGCGCGCGCCACCCTGCGCCCCGAGCTGCTCACCCCGGCGCTGTCGCGCCTCACCGGCGGCGAGCCGGTCGAGATGTCGCTGCACCCGGCGCGCGAAGGGGTGAAGGCAATGCTGGTGGCGCCCGACGGGCAGCGCCAGCCCTTCCCGATCGCCCCGAAGGATGCCCTGGGTCTGCTCGCCGCTCTCTTCCACCATGCGCCGCGCGGCGTCGCCGCGGTGCCCGCGGCCCAGGGCCGGCCGGGGCGGCTCCTGCTCGCCGTGCGGCCCGGGGATCGGCCGCACGAGTATCGCCTGCGGATCGTCGGGGCGGTCTCGTCGCCGCCGCCGACCAGCCTCGCCCAGACCGGGCTGTCGTCGTCGCTCCTCGCGCTGCTGAGCGAGGCGCTCGACCGGCCGAGCGGTCTGCTCCTGGTCTCGGGCGGGAGCGGCTCGGGGCGCAGCTCGACACTCGATCTGCTGGCGAAGACCCTTCTCGAGCGCGGCCGCAAGGGCGGCCTGATCGGCGCGCGCAGCCCGCGACCGCGCCCCGGCCTTCCCTGGCTCGCCGACGCGGTGACCGACTGGCCGTTCCCGGAGAGCCTCAAGGAGGTCGCGCCCGACTTCGTCGTGATCGAACGGCTCGAGGGGCTCCGGCACCTGCTGCTCGCGGCCCGGCTCGCCGGCGCCGGGACGCTGGTCCTCGCCGGAGCGCACCCCGCCGACCCGGCGGCCCTGGTGCGCCGGGTGCAGAACGACCTGACCACCGCGACCGGTCCGGACGTGCCGATCACCGTCCTCGGCCAGGCGCTCATCCGCACCGTCTGCCCGCAGTGCGTGACCTTCGGCGCGCTGGCACCGGCGCAGGCGCTGCGTCTCGGCTTCCACCGCTGGGATCTCGAGGAGATGGAGCGCCGCGGTGGTCTGCCGATGGCGCACGGGCGCGGCTGCCCCGCCTGCGCCTCGACCGGGGTCGCCGACCTGACCGGCGTCTTCGGCTGCGCCGGAAGCGAGGAGCTGACCTTCGCCCTCCCCACGATGCGCGAAGAAGGGTGGCGGCGCGTCGCCGAAGGGACCGCGCTCGCCGACGACGTCGTGCGCCTGCCGGGCGCCCATCGGCCGATGCGCTCGCTCCGGGAAATCGCCGTGCTCGCCGGCGCTCCACCGGCCTGGCGTCCGGCTCCCGCCGCCGTGACCCGGGCGGAAGCGCCGGCCGCCGCCCCCGCGGCGCTCCCCGAGGCCGCCGGCGCCCTCTCCCCGGCCACCGGCATCGCCGACGCGTCGGAACTGGCGCGCCTGATCAACGCGGCGCGCGCCGGATCCCCGC
>DATKFL010000223.1:0-2373 GCA_035511355.1 Dongiaceae bacterium | reverse complement strand
CGACAGGGGCGAATCGCACGACGTGCCGCTGTCAATGACGTTCTGGATGACATGGACCTTCCGGTGCGCCGGGCCGATCGGGACGCCGGCGACGGAGACGGCGGACATCGTCTGCGCGAAGGACGGCGTGTCGAGGCTGATGCCGTTGTCGGTGATCGCGACGATCTGCGGCGGCACGGTGTCGTTGCCGTCGTTGTTCCGGAGGCCGTCGCCGTTGGTGTCGATGCCGCCGCCGTCGAGCAGGAGGTCGTGGAACGGCCGCGCGCCGAGGGTCTCCTCGTAGGAGCCGGTCATGATGACCGACGGCGCCTCGGCGTTGTACAACAGCCACTCCGGCTGCTCGCCGACCGCGGCGACCTCGTCGATCGCCGCGAGACGCGCCACCATGTCGACCGGCCCCTCGACCAGGAGGAGCTGCCCGTCCCCTTCCCCGCCCACCGCGGACCGGCCGGCGACCTGCTCCACCGCAGCCCGGAGCGCCGCGCGCCCGGGGGCGTCGATCGACGGCCATCCGTAGACCTCGAGTTTCAGCGTGGCGCTCTTCGCGCGCGACTCCTGGATGAGCGGCGTGTGCCCGATGTTCGGGTCGACCTTGAAGCCGGGATGGAAAGGAAGCGTCGCTTCGACGAAGGGCTCCTGCTCGAGCGCCGCCTGCGCCGCGTGACCGGCGGCGCGCACGACGTAGGCGCGCTCCGGCAGGCTCGCGAGGATGCGGCCGTGGGTCCGAATCGCCGTTTCGATCGCCTCCGCGCCGAGACGTGCATACGCCTCCGCGCCGACCTGCACGAGGCGGAGCGACCCGTTGGCGTGGCCGCGCAGGGCCGGCGGCAGTGTCGATTCGACGGCGGCGGGATGCTTCGGATCGATCCACCCGATCGAGGTGCCGACCAGCCCCGGGCGCGTCGCCGGCCCGCGGAAACCCTCGACCTTCGTGTCGCCGAACGGCGAGAGTCCCGGCGAGCGCTCCACCGCGCTCGGCATCCGCGTGGCGCGCCAGTACTGCGTCGAGTCGTCGCGCGCGATGCGTGTCTCGATCGGATCGACCGCGCCGCGGTCGGACCGGTCCGCGATCGCGAGGGTGAGCCCGGCCAGGAGCGCTCCGGCCACGCCGGCGAGGACCAGCCGGCGCGCCCGCCGCGCGCCGCGGGCGGCATCGGGCGACCAGGAGGCGTGGACGGACGAACGCGGCCGCAGATTCACAGGCTCTCCCTCCCAGGGCCAGTAAACATGAGCGCCCCTCCTTCCTTCGCGTGCAAGGACGGAGGGGCCGCGACGGATCTCACCCGGAAACCGGCTCGAACACCTTCATGCGATGAGTTGTGAAATACCTCCAAGGCGCTGTCCTGTCAACGCTTTTGTCGGATCCCGGGGGCCGCTCCGGGACCGGTCGATGCCTCCACAAGGGTATTCGCGACGCGTTTCCATGGCGCCCCCGTCATGCGGCTGACAATTGCCCCTCAATGCGCCTTTCCGGTAACATCCGCCCGTCATGTTCAATACGATCGACTGGTCCGACGGGGCCGTCGTCATGCTGGATCAACGACGTCTCCCGGAGGAAGAGATCTATCTCCGGCTGACGGACGCCGGCGAGGTCGCCGACGCCATCCGCGACATGGCGATCCGCGGCGCGCCGGCGATCGGCGTGGCGGCCGCGCTCGGCATCGCGCTCGGATTCCAGGCGGGCGGGGCCGACGCGTCCGCCGATCCTGCGGCGCGCTTCGAGGCGCTGGCGGCGCGCTTCGCCGCCACCCGCCCCACCGCGGTGAACCTGTTCTGGGCGATCGACCGGATGCGGCGCGTCTTCGAGGCGGCGCGCCTTCGAGGCGACGCCCCGATCGGCCGCATTCTGCTCGAGGAAGCGAAAGCGATCCGCGCCGAGGACATCGCCGCCTGCAGGCTGATGGGCCGCCACGGCGCCGACCTCGTGCCCGCCACCAGCCGCATCCTGACCCACTGCAACGCGGGCGGGCTGGCGACCGCCGGGTACGGGACCGCGCTCGGCGTGGTGCGCGCCGCGGTCGAGGCCGGCAAGTCGGTGCAGGTGTTCGCCGACGAAACCCGCCCGTTCCTCCAGGGGGCGCGGCTGACCGCCTGGGAGCTGCACCACGACGGCATCCCGGTGACCGTGCTGTCGGACGGCATGGCCGGCGCGCTCTTCCAGAAGGGAGGCGTCGACCTCTGCATCGTCGGCGCCGACCGGATCGCGCGGAACGGCGACGTCGCCAACAAGATCGGCACCTACGGCGTGGCGGTCCTCGCGCAGGCGCACGGAGTGCCGTTCTACGTTGCCGCTCCGACCTCGACCGTCGATCTCTCCCTCCCGACCGGCGCCGGCATCCCGATCGAGGAGCGCTCGGCGGGCGAAATGACCCA
>DATKFL010000222.1:0-2778 GCA_035511355.1 Dongiaceae bacterium | reverse complement strand
TCGACGACCCGAAATTCCGTCTCGGGCGCGTCATCATGCACGCCATCGCCAACGTGTTCACCAAGCTCGTCACCTCTCCCTTCAGGCTCCTGGCCCGGGCCTTCGCCGGCCGCGACGACATCGATCTGAGCGTCGTCGACTTCGAGGCCGGATCGGCGGCGCTCACCGCCGACGCCCGCACCCGTCTCGACGCGGTGGCGAAGGGACTCGTCGATCGCCCCGGCCTGAGTCTCCAGATCGCCGGCGCCGCCGACCCGGCGGTCGACACCGACGGGCTGCGCCACGCCAAGGTGACCGCGCTCCTCCAGGGCGAGAAGTGGCGCAACCTCGGGAAACGCGAGCGCGAGGCGGCCCCGGCGGAGAGCCTGACGATCGACCCGGCCGAGCGGCCAAAACTCCTGAAGGCCGCCTGGAAGAAGTTCCGCGACACCCACCCCGAGCCGCCCGACGCGCCGAAGCCGGAGACGCCGGAGGATTTCGAGGCGCGCCTGTTCGCCGGTCAGACGGTCGGCCCGGACGATCTCTCCGCCCTCGCGGTGGCGCGGGCGCAGGCGGTGCAGGCGGCGGTGCTCGGGGCGGGGATCGAGGCGGGACGGGTGAGCTTGCGTCAGGAAGGCGCGGCGGCGGCCGCCCGGGTCACGCTCGAGCTGCAGTAAGGATCAGAACACCTTCTCGAACACCAGCTGGCTCATGACCTCCTGGGTCATCACGCTGGCGTTCTGCTGCAGCTCCTTGCGCTTCAGCGGGCTGAAGCGGCCGGCCCAGAGCCGGCGGCCGCTCGCGACCTCCCAGACGATGATCTCGGCGCCGTACCGCTTCGCGTCCACGAACGGGCGGCGGATCGACGCGTCGACGTAGTCGCGGACCTTTCCGGGCGCGTCGATCTCGGCGCGCCACGCCGCCGGCCAGGCCTCCCCGGCCGCCTTGTCGTCGATCGGCGCGAAGCGCACCGTGAAGACGCCGTCCACCCCGTCGGCCAGGATCGTCTCGACCACCTTCTGCGGATCGGGGACGTTCGCGAGGTCGGGGACCAGGGTGTAGGAGGTGATTCCCTGCATCGACCGGCCGCGCAGGAGGCTCACGAAGCGGTCTTCGAACTGCCGCCGCGCCGCGGCGTCGTGGGTGATGCCGACCACGACCACCTTGGCGAAGCCGACCCGGTCGGCGTCGGGGTTCTTCCAGCGATCGGCGAGGCCGAGGTCGGAGGCGACGGCGGCCGTTCCGAGCGCCAGGAGCGCCGACAGCAGCAGGGTCGTCCGCCGTGCGGTGATCACGATGGCCGGCATGATAGCACCGTGGCGCGCGCCCGCGGCGCAGGTCCGCCCGCCGGTGTGCTAGCCTCCGCTGCGTCGATGCAATCCCTCCGCAGGCGGGTGGAGCGTTTCTGGAAGGAGGACCGCGGGCTCAGCATCCTGCTGGCCTTCCTCGCCATCGTCTCGTTCGTCGCGGCGCCCCTCGCGCACTCCTTCCCCGGCGGCGACACCGTCCTCAGCCTGATGGTGTCGCTGCTGTTCGCGGCCGGCGCGTTCGTCGTCACCGACCGGTTCCGGCGGGGCTTCGCGCTGGCCGCCGTCGCGATGGCGCCGATCGCGCTCGAGTGGGTGCGTCGGTCCCATCCGACCCCGGGCGTGCGCGCCGCCGAGTCGGCCGCCTCGCTCCTGTTCATCGGCATCCTGATCGCGTTCGTCTCCCGGCGGGTGCTGAAGAGCGGGCCGGTGACCGTTCATCAGATCGTCGGCGCGGTCGCGATCTATCTGCTGCTCGGCCTGGGATTCGGAGAGGCGGCCCGGGTCATCGACGCGCTCGATCCGGGCGCCTACAGCGTGCCGGGAACGGCCGACAACCGCATCGATCTCTACTACTTCAGCTTCGTGACCCTCACGACGACCGGGTACGGCGACATCACGCCGGCACATCCGCTCGCGCGCGCGCTCGCGGTCCTCGAAGCGGTCACCGGGCAGATGTTCCCGGCGATCCTGATCGCGCGGCTGGTGTCGCAGGAATTGATGAACCGCCCGCGACGCGACTAGGCCGGTCGCGCGTTCGTCGCCGCGCTCAACCGGCCCGTTTGAGCATCTCCCGGATCTCGCGCGCGCACTTGAGACCCTTGCGGCCGAAGCCGTGGCCGGTCTCGCTCCGGAGGAAGGACTCGAGCATCTCCAGCGCCGCCTGCGGCTTCGCGCCGCGCTCGAGCAGGAGCTTCACCGTCAGGACGTTGTCCTGGACAAAGCTGTTCTGGTAGACCGCGTGGACCAGCGCTGAGCCTTCGCCATGCCCGTCCTGCCGCTCCAGCGAAGCGCCGCGATCGAGGAGCAGCGCGACGACCTCCGGGCAGCCGGCGTGCGCGGCGGCCATGAGGGAGGTGTCGCCGATCGCGTCGACGCTGTCCGGCTCGGCGCCGTGCGCCAGGAGGAGCTCGGCCGTCTTCAGATCGCAGGAGGCCGCGGCGTACTGCAGCGCGGTCGCGCCGGTCGGCAGGTACTCCCCGATGCACCCTTGTGCATCCGGCTTCGGCGTCCCCTGCGCGATGCGCGGGTCGGCCCCACGCTCCAGAAGGTCGCCGACCACGCCGCGATAGTCCGGGGTGAACCCCGGGAGGCAATCGTAGAGCGGCGACGGCTCGTTGCGCAGGGCCCAGAGCAGCGGCGTGAATCCACAGCCATCGAGGGCATTCAGGTCGAGACTGTTCGAGGTATCGGAGGCCGCGACGAGTTGCGCGCGCAGAATCTCGATCTGACCGTCCGCCGCGGCCTGGTGGATGCCGAACGGCCCGTCGAA
>DATKFL010000221.1:0-2180 GCA_035511355.1 Dongiaceae bacterium | reverse complement strand
TCCCGGCGGTCGCCTCGCGCGCCAGTTTCGCGCCGCCGACCAGATCGACGAGCGGCTTCCCGAAGATCGCGGCGTGCAGGCGGTTCACGAAGGCCTTCCGGTTCTGTTCGTAGGTCTCGGCGCCGGCCGGGTCGGTCCTGGTGAGCGCCGCGGCGATCGTGCCGGCAACGGTCTCCGCCGCGAGCGGATCGGTGAGGTAGTGCGGATTGCCGTACGGGTGCACGTCCCCCTCCGAACGCGACAGGTTGGAGGGGATCTCGACCACCGGGATGCCGGTCGAGGCGTCGACGTAGCCGGCGCCGCCGGGCAGGACCCTGGCGTTGCGCGCTCCCTGGCTGAGCGGCGGGATCCAGCCGATCTCGAGATCGAGTCCGTTGATGATCAGGAGATCGGCGCTCTTCATCTTCACGATGAACGACGGCTTCGGGTCGACAAAGTGCGCATCCTGCACGCCCGAGCCGATGACGGTGAGATCGATCCGATCGCCGCCGATCGCGGTGGCGATCGAGCCGAGGTTGGGGAGCGACGCGACGACCTTCACCTTCTTTTCGGCGGCCGTCGCCGGCGCCGCGAGGGCGGCCAAAAGCGCGCAGGCCGCCGCGAGAACGAGACCGGGGGAAATATTGCGTGTCGGTTGCATGGCCGCCTCCTAGTAGCGATGCGCGCCGTGCGCGCCGATGACCGGGATCCATTCGAAGAACAGGCGCGTGTCCGCGTCGTCGCCGTCCTGGAGCGCCGCCGCCTCGTCGTTGAACCGGCTGTGCCGCACCTGGAAGCGGATCTCCTGGAATTCCGAGGGGATGAAGCGCACGACGCCGGCGACGCCCCAGGCGCGCGCGGTCTCGCTGTCGGGGTAGCCGGAGAGATCGCCCCGCACCCCCCAGCGCCAGCGCTTGCGCCACTGCGCCTCGAGGTAGGTGTAGCCGCCGAGGGTCGCGATCGAGCCGTCGACGAGCGCCGATCCTGCGAGCGACTCCTGGTCGCGATGCGAGCGCAGCACCTCGGTCTGCCACAGGAACGACCGCTCGGTGTTGTGCTGCAGGGGCTTCCACTTCCAGGTGACGTCGGCGCCGGCGACCGCGGAGGCGGAGCGATCGTCCGGCGCGACGACGCCGGTCAGCCCGGCGGCGTCGATCGCCGCGAGGAGCGCGTCGCCCGGCCCGGTGCGGCCGGCGGCGTAGGACGCCCCGGCCTCGATCGTCGCATTCGCCGTCGGATTGAAGAGCCCCGAGAGATGCTCCGACCAGGTGAGCGCCCGATCGACGCTGTTGAACGACGGGTTCTCGCGCGCCGTCCCGACCTCGGTGGTGCTGTCGAGATAGAGCCCCCACGGGTTCGGCACCAGCCACGAGAGCGACAGGCCGTCGTTGGTGAGGCTCTCTTCGCCGAAGTAGTTCTCGAGCGCGAGCGGCCGCTCGACGGTCGGGAAGGCGTGCGTGTGCAGGGTGTTCCAGCGCCCGAAGGACGACTTGAAGCGGCCCCCCTTCAGTTGCAGCCCCGCCGGCAGCGCCAGCGTGGTCACCGTCCCTTCCTCGACCTCCGGCGATTCCGAGGCGGGGAAGGTCAGGAAGAGATTCATCTTGGCATACGGATCGACCGTCGACTCGAACGCCACCTCGGCCTCGCTCAGGTCGAAGCCGTCCTGGTCCTCGCGGGTCGAGGCGTCGCTCGCGCCGATCAGCTGGAAGACGGCGCTGATCGCCGGGTTCATCAGGCCCGCGGAACGGCTCGGGACAGCGGCCTGGGCGGGTGGTGGGGCGGGCGGCGGGACGGCCGGCGCCTCGGGGGGCGCCGCGGTCCCGGCCGGCGCGCCACCCGGGGCTGGCGGCGTGGCCGACGCCGCGGCGGGCGCTTGCAGCGCGTCGAGCCGGGCGCGCAGTGCCTCGATCTCCGCCTTGAGCGCCGTCACTTCCTGGCGGAGGAGGTCGACTTCTCCCGGCGGATCGGCCGCCGGTGACGCCGTGCCTGTCGCTTCCGCCGCGTCGAGAACCGAGACCGAACTTCCGGCAAAGAGCGCGGCGACCCCGATGGTCGCGCGCGCGTATTTCCCATAACGCAAAGTGAACATGAATCCCCTCGAACCAGCCGGTGCGGGCGTCGGAAAAGATCCTGGCGCCCAGGAGCGCGGCGGATCGATTCCGTCGCGCGCTTCAGGCGGCGAGGTCGGCGGGGGGAGCGCG
>DATKFL010000220.1:0-3686 GCA_035511355.1 Dongiaceae bacterium | reverse complement strand
GGGCTCCTGGCGGCCGCCGTGGGTACCCTCATCGTCACCGGGGCGGGCGGCCTCCTCGCGACCGAGGGTGCCTCTCCGCAGACCTCGTCGACCAGCGGTCAGGAAGACCTGGCCCGCGTTGACCGCCTCGAGGACCTGCTCCTCCGATTGACCCCGCAGGTCGACGACCTCGACGGCGCAGTCCTGAACCTGGCGCTCCCGGACGCGACCGCGCGGCGGCAGTTCGCGGCGACCGTCACAGTCGTCGACCTCGCGCCGGCCGAGGCCGCGGCTTCGCTTCTGACCCCGCCGGCCGACGCGCTCACGGTGAAGAACGCCTGGCCGGTCGAGAGCGCCCCGCGCACGGTTGACACCGCGACGCTCCGGCTTTGGCGGCCGGTCCTCGATCAGGTCGACTCGCTGCGCAACGCGCACTTCAAGATCGTCCGCGGCCGCTTCCCGGACGCCGACGAGACCCGCTGGGTCGCCGACGTGCGGTTCGACGCGGTGGCGCGCCTCAAAGCGGGCGGCGTCGCCGCGCTCGAAGGGAAACTCGAACTCTCGATGCAGCGCGATGGACCGGCGGGGGCGGCGGGTTCGGCGGCGCCCGACGCCGTCTGGAAGATCGACCGGTTCGAGACCCGCGCGTTCAACGTGCAGCCGAGCGCCGCGTTCCTGTTCAGCGAAGTCCTCGACCGCGCGCTTCCCGACGCGGCGCTTCTCAAGACGGCGCGCACCTCGCGCCAGGAGGAGCTGATCGTCGCGAAGATGCGCGATCCGAAGACGCCGAGCCCCTCGAAATACTTCCAGTACCAGTCGCTCAACCAGCACCCCGGCATCGCGGTCGCCGACGTCGATCGCGACGGCTTCGACGACCTCTACGTCATGGAGCGCTGGGGGACCAACCTCCTCCTGCACAACAAGGGGAACGGCACCTTCGAGGAGATCGCCGCCAAGGTCGGGCTCGATGTCACGGACCACAGCTCGAGCGCGTTGTTCGCCGATTTCGACAACGACGGCGACCTCGACCTGTTTCTCGGGCGGACGCTGGCGCCGAGCCTCTACTTCGTCAACGAAGCCGGCAAGTTCAAGGAGCAGTCGAAGAGCCTCATCGCGACCCCGCTGCCGGCCCTGGTGTCGTCGGTCTCGGCGGCCGACATCGACGGCGACGGCCTGCTCGACGTCTACTTCTCGACCTACGCGATCGACGCCGATCTCCAGGCCGACTTCCTGAGCGCCGCCGATCGCGCCGGCATCCAGAAGCGCTGGGCGAGCGGCGGGCATCTCTTCAAGGACCGGCCCGGCCCGCCGAATCTCCTCCTCAGGAACATGGGCGGGGGCCGGTTCGCGCCGGCGCCGGGCGGCGAGACCCTGGCGGTCTTCCGCAACACCTTCCAGTCGACCTGGTCGGACTACGACGGCGACGGCGATCCCGACGTCTACCTCGCCAACGACTTCGCGCCGAACAACCTGTTCCGCAACGACGGCGGCCGGTTCACCGACGTCACCGAGGCGACCGGCACCGCCGACATCGGCTTCGGGATGGGCGCCTCGTGGGGCGACTACGACAACGACGGCCGGCAGGATCTCTACGTCACCAACATGTACAGCACGGCGGGGCGCCGGATCACCGCCGAGCTGAACGACCCGACGCTGGCCTCGATGGCGCGCGGCAACTCGCTGCTCCGCAACGCGCCCGACCGGTTCGTGCGCGTCTCGGGCCTCGAGCCGCCGGCGCTGACGGTCGAGCGCGCCGGGTGGGGGTGGGGCAGCCAGTTCGTCGACGTCGACAACGACGGCTGGCTCGACATCCACGCGCTGTCGGGCTACTACACCTCGCCGCCGCGCCCCGGGTCGCAACCCGACCTTTGAAGCCTCTGGTGGCGCACGGTCGTGCGCACGGACGCGGGCAGGAGCACCGAGAACCGCATGGCGCTGGCGCGCATCGGCATCCGTACTAAAGAGGAAGAGAACTCCGGGGCGTCGCTCAGCGGCAACGAACGCGACCATCTCTTCCTGAACCGGCACGGCGAGCAGTTCGCCGACATCTCCGGCGTCTCGGGACTGGACGATCCGGCCGACGGGCGCGCGTTCGGACTGATCGACTACGACCGCGACGGCTGGCAGGACCTGGCGCTGGTCAACTCGAACGCGCCCTGGCTCGAGCTCTTCCGCAACCGGATCGGCTGCCATCCCGCGACCAAGACGCGCCGCGGCGGATTCGTCGCGGTGCGCTTCGTCGGCGGGAATCGCGCCTCCGCTCCGTCCACGAAATGGAGCAACCGCGACGGCGTCGGCGCGAGGGTCACGCTCGACCTCGGCGACGTGACACTGGTGCGCGAACAGAAGGCGGGGGAGGGGTTCGCGTCGGAGAACAGCACGACGCTTCTCGTCGGCATCGGCGACAGGCCGAGCGCGACCTCGGTGAGCGTGCGCTGGCCAGCGGGGAAGACCCAGACCACGAAGGCGGCGGTGCCGGCGGGGACGCTCCTGACCGTGTTCGAGAATCCCGCGCAGTCGCCGAACGGCACGTCGTTCGTCAGCGCGCCGTATCTGCGCGCCCACGGCGATCTCTGCGTCGATCCCGGAGCGCCGGCGACGGGCGGGCGGCCGCGTCTGGCGATGGCGGCGGTCGCCTCCGACCTGGTGCCCGCTCCCGCCGCGCCGCGGCTGCGCCTGTTCACCACGATGGCGACCTGGTGCGTCGCCTGCCGCGGCGAGGTCGGCCGCCTCAACGACGTGCGCGCCGCGTTCGCGCCGGAGGACCTCGGCATGTACGGCGTCCCGATCGACCCGGCCGACAGCGCGGAGAAGATCGAAGCCTGGGGCGCCGAGCTGAAGCCGCCCTATCGGATCCTCGCGGGCGCGCCGCCCGAGTCGATCGCCGCGATGCGCGACCTCCTCATCGACCGGCTCCGGTTCGAGGCGGTGCCGGCGTCGGTCGTGACCGACGGCGAAGGCAACGTCCTGCAGATGCAATGGGGCCCGCCGTCGATCTCGCGGTTGCGGGCACTGCTCGCCGCTTCGAATTCCAGCACCGAACGCCCGCTCAAAGCGCGCTGAGGCTCAGCATGGGCAGCACCGCGACCCTCGTCTGGAACGTCATCTTCAGCGCGGTCGGGGCGGGGTACTTCCTCTACGGCAAGCGGCAGCAGGAAACCGCGCCGCTGATCTGCGGGCTGGTGTTGATGATCTTTCCGTACTTTGTTTCGAATGCCTGGGCGCTCTTTGTTATCGGGGCGATCCTGATGGCCGTGCCCTTCTACTACCGGGACTAACCCCACGGTGGTGCGCAGCTTGGCGTGTCCGGGGGCGTCACAGGCGCGGGCGGCTTGCCCGGTGGCCCTCGCCCCAAGTTGTGTCGATCCAGCCGGATCGAATCACTGCCTCCTCGGCCCGCGGCTTGCCTCACGCCCGGCGAGGTCCTGGCCGGCAGCTCCCGTCGAGCGGCTGCAAGACTTCTTGCCGCGCTTCTGTCCTTGGCCGGAGTGCGCCGAACACCGCCGGGTTACTCGGGGCTCGCCCGACGGCAAGCGGTTCCTCGTCGCGGCGCCGACGGAGGAGTCGGTGCAGTCGAGCCTGGTCCTGGTTTCCGACTGGGCCGCGGCGCTGCGGGGCGACCGGGCCGAGGCGCTGCAGTGGCTCGAGGGGGCGGTGGCGCACGGGTACGATCGCCCGCGGAGCATGCTGAACGACAGCGACCTCGC
>DATKFL010000219.1:0-3468 GCA_035511355.1 Dongiaceae bacterium | reverse complement strand
CGTAGTCGGCCTGGCCGCGATTCCCGAACCGGCCGGCGACCGAGGTGAAGGCCGCGAAGAAGCGCAGCCGGTCGAGCCGGAGACCCGACAGGAGGGCGTAGGCGCTGTCGACCTTGGTGTCGAAGACGCGCGCGAACGACTCCGGTTCCTTGTCCTCGATCAGGCGGTCCTCGATCAGCCCGGCGCCGTGCACCACGCCGTCGAGGCGGTGGTATTCGGAATCGATCCGGTCGAGGAGCGCGCCGACCGCGCGCGGATCGCGCACGTCGCAGGCGAGATAGCGCACCCGCGCTCCGGCCGCGCGCAGCGCCGCCAGCCCGCGGCGCGCGTCGCGCTCGTGCTGGAGGAGCGCGAGCGCCCGGTCGACCGCCGCCGGCGTGACCGTCGCGCCGGCGGCCTTGAGCGCCGCCATCAGGACCGGCCGGAGCTCGGCCGGCGTCTCGTACGCGGCGGTGGCCGCCGCTTCCTGCGCGGGCGGCTCGGCCGAGCGACCGACGACGACGAGGGTCGGCCGGAGCCGGCGCGCCAGGTCGACGGTGACCTCCGCGGTGATGCCGCGCGCCCCGCCGGTGACCAGGATGACCGAGTCGGTGCCGAGCTCCGGAAGATTTTCGGCGGCGCCGGGCGCCGCGAGCGGGGCGATCACCGGGCGGACGACGTACCGCCGCCCCGCGTCGAGGCCGACCTCGATCTCCGGATCGCCGGCCTGGATCTCCCCCGCGGTCGCCAGCGCGAGCCCGGCGGCGTCCGCCGTCGGATCGAGATCGATCGACTTCACCAGGAGCGCGGGCGACTCGAGGGCAAGCGTCTTGAGCAGCCCCGCGACGCCGGCGCCGGCGGGGAAGAGCGGCGTGCCGGGCAGCAGACCGAAGCGGCCCCCCTGACCGGTGGCGGCGACCACCAGGCCGCGCGCCCCCGCCGCCTTGAGGTCGGCGCGCGCCGCGCGCAGGAGGTGGAACAGTCCCTTCACTTCGAGCCCGGTGCGGCGGCGGAATCGATCCGGCTCGCCCAGCGCGCACCCGGCGTCGCCGCGGAGCGGCAGCAGATGCACGATGCCGGTCAGCGATCCGAAGTCCTCCTGGAGCCGCGCCACGGCGTCGGTCGTTGCCTGCGGGTCGGCGAGATCGACGCCGTCGCCCCCCTCGATCGAGGCGACCCGCATGAGGTAGGTCTCGGCGCCGAGCCCGTTCAGCCGGTCAGCCAGGTGGCGGGCCACGCCGCGCTCGTCATCGGTGATCACGAGACGCGCGCCCCGGAGCGCCGGCTGGCGCGCCGGGTCGGCGTTCGGGGCGCCCTCCACGGCACGGAGGAGGTAACGCGCCAGCGGGCCGCCCGCGCTCTTCGCCGCTCGCGCGGCGACCGGCGCCGGGGCCGCAAGGGACGCCGGCATCGGTGTCGCGCCGGTGGCGGCCGGCGCGGCGGTCGCGACCGGCGCCGCGGGCGCCGGTGCCGGCCGGCGTGCCGGGCTCGCGGCGGCGAGCGCCTCGGTCGCGATCGCGGCCAGCGTCCGGGCGCGGGTGAGTGACTCCATCGCCGCCTGCATCCGCTGCGCGACTGTTTCGGGGAGATCACGTTGCAGCGCCCCGAGGATCTCGACCCGCTTGATCGAATCGATGCCGAGGTCGGCCTCGATGTCGGCGTCGACCGCGATCATGTCGGCGGGATAACCGGTGCGTTCGGCGGCGATCGCCACCAGCCGCGCGAGGACCTCCGCGCGCGTCATTCCGGGCGACCCGGGGCCGGCAGGGGAGGGCGCCGGCGGGCCTGATGCCGACGCGGCGGCGGCCGGCGCGGGGGACGGGGCCGCGGTACCGGCCGCGGCGCCCACCTGCCGGGCGATCGCCTCGAGGGTGCGGGCGCGGGTGAGCGATTCCATCGCCGCCTGCAGCGCCGGGGCCATGCCGGCCGGCAGATCGCGCTGCAGCGCGCCGAGGATCTCGACCCGCTTGATCGAATCGATCCCGAGGTCGGCTTCGATGTCGGCATCGACCGCGATCATGTCGGCGGGATAGCCGGTGCGCTCGGCGGCAATCCGCACGAGGGTCTGGAGCAGATCGGTGGGCGACGGTCCGGCCACCGGGGCGGCGGCCGGCGCTGCGGTCGGCGCTGTCGCCGCGGTCGTCACCGGCGCGCTCGCGGCCGGCACGACCACCGTGCCGATGGCGTCGGCGGCGCGCTCGGCGATGGCGGCGAGGGTGCGCGCCCGGGTCAGCGTCTCCATCGCCGCCTGGAGTGGCGTCGCGGTGGCGGCCGGCAGCTCGCGTTGCAGCGCGCCGAGGATCTCGTCCCGCTTGATCGAGTCGATGCCGAGATCGGCTTCGATGTCGGCATCGGTCGCGATCATGTCGGTCGGGTAGCCGGTCCGCTCCGCGGCGATGGCGACGAGCGCGGCGAGGATCGCCGCTCGATCCGGTCCCGCCGCGA
The DNA here is from genome assembly GCA_035511355.1 of Dongiaceae bacterium. Classification (GTDB taxonomy): domain Bacteria; phylum Acidobacteriota; class Polarisedimenticolia; order Gp22-AA2; family Gp22-AA2; genus DATKFL01. The sequence continues at coordinate 1,044 of DATKFL010000219.1, read as the reverse complement.
CCACCTCGAGCTTCGCCGGTGCGACCGCCGGAGGCGCCGCGGCCACGACCGGAGCCGGGATCGGCGCGGGGGCGCTCGCCGGCGTCGCGATCGGCATCGGCACGAGCGTCGGGGCCGGCGCGCGAGTCGCGGTCAGTGCGTCGATCGGCGGCGCGAGCCCGGGGATCGGCTCGGTCGCGCTCCGGCCTTCGAGATAGGCCTGCATGACGACCCGCTGGGTCTCGAGGAACTGCGCCATCATCCGCTGGAAGCCGGCGATCACGTCGTCGGCGGCGGGGTGCGCCGCCGGGGAGGCCTCGGGCTGCGTCGGAGCGGCGGGGACGAACGGCGCGCCCGGCAGCGCCGCCGCGGCGAACGGCGCCGCCGCGTCAGCCGGCGGCGCGATCCCCGGTGTCCCGGGCGCGGGCGCCATGACCGGAAGCGCCGCCGGGATCGCGTACGGCTCCGGCACCCGCTTCGCTTCGGCGAGCGGCCGGGCATAGGCGCCGTTGATGAGCCAGGTGGTCGCCGGGAGCGGCTTCGACCGGGTCTCGTCGACCAGGTTCGCGAGGGACAGGCGCCGCAGCGGCCGGCGCTCGTAGAGACGCATGAGATCGATCCGGACGCCGTGCGCCAGGAGCGCCGCCAGCGCCTGTTGCAGCGCCGTCACGCCGTGCCGCCCCGGCTGATCGATCGCCGCGGCGATGTGCGGGCGGTCGGCGAGGATCTGCTGGGTCAGCCCGGTCAGGACACCCTTCGGACCGACCTCGACGAAGACCCGCGCGCCGGCCTGGTGCATCGCCTGGATCTGCTCGGTGAATCGCACCGGCTTCACGAGGTGCCCGGCGAGCAGCTCGCGCACCGCGGCCGGGTCGTCGGGGTAGGGCGCGGCGGTCGCGTTCGAGAAGACCGGCAGGCGCGGCGCGTGGAAGGTCGCGCGCTCCAGTTCGCCCGCGAGTCGATCGCGCGCCCCGGCGACCACCGGCGAATGGAACCCGCAGGCGACCGGCAGCCGTTTCGCGCTCAGCCCGGCGGCCTGCAGCGTCGCGACCGCGGCGTCGATGC
>DATKFL010000218.1:0-2108 GCA_035511355.1 Dongiaceae bacterium | reverse complement strand
TGACGGCGGCGGCCGACGCCAAGCCGGGCCCGCATGTCGTGAAGGGGACGCTGCGCCACCAGCCGATCCACTTCGGCCAGTTCGGGAAAACCCGCACCATGCCCCTGGAATTCACGGTCGAGGTGACCGCGGCGAAGCCGGCCGCGAAGCCCCCGGCGAAGACCGCTACTCGACGGTGACCGACTTGGCGAGGTTGCGCGGCTGATCGACGTCGCAGCCCAGCCGCAGGGCGATGTGGTAGGCGAGCAGTTGCAGCGGCACCACCGCCAGGATCGGGGTCAGAAGGTCGGCGGTCTTCGGGATGGTGAACACCCGCGCGCAGCGCCGCCCCGCATCCTCGTGCCCCTCCTCGGTGATCATGATGATGACCCCGTCGCGCGCCTGCGCCTCCTCGACGTTCGACATCATCTTCTCGTAGAGCGCGTCCCCGAACACCAGCGCCACCACCGGCAGGTTCTGGTCGATGAGGGCGATCGGGCCGTGCTTCATCTCGCCCGCCGGGTACCCCTCGGCGTGGATGTAGGAGATCTCCTTCAGCTTGAGCGCCCCCTCGAGCGCGATCGGGTAGTTCACACCGCGCCCCAGGTACAGGAAGTCGCTCGCCCGGAAGTGCTCCTTGGCGATCTCCTCCACCTCGGCGTCCTTGGCGAGGACCTGCTCGATCAGGGTCGGCAGGTGCAGGAGGTCGCGGATCAGATCCTTCGACTGCTCCGGCGTGAGCGCGCCGCGCACCTGCGCCACGTGCAGCGCGAACAGGTGCAGCGCCGCGATCTGCGCGGTGAACGCCTTGGTCGACGCCACGCCGATCTCCGGGCCGGCGTGCGTGTAGATGACCCCCTGCGCTTCGCGCGTCGCCATCGAGCCGACGACGTTGCAGATGGCGATCGTCTTGAGACCGCGGGCGCGCGCCTCGCGCTGCGCCGCGATGGTGTCGGCGGTCTCGCCCGACTGGCTGATCACCATCACGAGGTGGTCGGGATCGAGGATCGGGTTGCGGTAGCGGAACTCCGAGGCGATGTCGACCTCGACCGGCAGGCGCGCCAGCCGCTCGATCAGGAACTTGCCGACCAGCGCCGCGTGCCATGACGTCCCGCACGCGACGATGTGCAGTTTCCGGCAGCGGCGGAACTCCTCCTCGGTGATCTCCATCTCGTCGAGGAAGATTTTCCCGCTCTCCTGCGAGACCCGGCCGAGGAGCGTGTCGCGAATGGCGCGCGGCTGCTCGTAGATCTCCTTGAGCATGAAATGCTTGAACCCGGCCTTCTCGGCCATGATCGGGTCCCAGGTGATCCGCTGCACCGGGCGATCGATGGCGAGCCCCTGGTCGTTCGACAACTGCACGCCCGTCTCGGTCACCACCGCCATCTCGTGATCGTTCAGGAAGAGCACGTCACGGGTGTGGTGCAGGATCGCGGGAACGTCCGAGGCGACGAAGTACTCGCCCTGTCCGAGACCGACGATCAGCGGCGGGCCGTTGCGCGCCGCGACGATCTTGCGCGGGTCGTTCGACGAGACCGCCGCGAAGGCGTACGAGCCCGACAGCCGCAGCACCGCCTGGCGGACGCCCTCCTCGAACGCCAGGGCCGGGTTGCGCTTCCGGATCTCCTCGACGAGGTGCGCGATCACCTCGGTGTCGGTCTCGGTCTTGAACTGGTGCCCCTGCGCCTGCAGCTCGCGCTTCAGTTCCTTGTAGTTCTCGATGATGCCGTTGTGCACCACCACCATCGTGCCGCTGCAGTCGCGGTGCGGGTGGGCGTTCTCCTCGGTCGGCCGTCCGTGGGTCGCCCAGCGGGTGTGCCCGATGCCGAAACTGCCGTCGAGCGCGGTCAGCCGGAGGCTCTCCTCCAGCTCGCGCAGCTTGCCGGCGCTGCGCACGATCTTGATCTCCGACCCGTTGATGACCGCGATCCCGGCCGAGTCGTAGCCGCGGTACTCCAGGCGGCGGAGCCCTTCGAGGATGACGCTACTGACCTTCTTCTGGCCGATGTAACCGACGATGCCGCACATGGTCCATGGAATATAGGCCGTGCGGGCGCCGGGTGACAAGCGAGAACCGCGGTGAGTCCCGACTTGGCAGGCGAAGCCGGACCATCCCGGCGGGGACGGGT
>DATKFL010000217.1:0-8836 GCA_035511355.1 Dongiaceae bacterium | reverse complement strand
CGGTCATCGCGATAGAGCCAGCGCTTGATCGCCCCCGTCTTCGCGTCGAGGACGACGCCGAGGCGCCGGAAGGCCCAGCAGTCGTACGCCACCGAGACGAAGAACGACGCCGGCAGCCGGTTGATCGCGCCGACCTTGCAGCCGATGAGGGTCACGTCGCCGCCGAACCCCATCGTGCCGATGCCGAGCAGATTCGCCTTCTGCATGACGTACTCCTCGATCGCCCGGAGCTTCGGATCGGGGTTGACGTCGTCGAGCAGGCGGAACAGCTGCGCCTTGGCATGCTCGTAGCCGGTGGTGCGGTCGCCGCCGACGGCGACCCCGAGCGCGCCGGCGCTGCAGCCGTGACCCTGCGCCTGCCAGACCGCGTGCAGGACGCACTTGCGGAGGCCATCGAGGTCGCGGTCGGCGCGCCCGAGATGCGGCAGCTCCATCGGCAGCGAGTACTGGATGTTCTTGTTCTCGCAGCCGCCCCCCTTCAGGAGGAGCCGCACCTCGATGGCGTCCTCCTTCCACTGCCGGAAGTGCAGGCTCGGCGTGCCGGCGCCGAGGTTGTCGCCGCTGTTCTTCCCGGTGATCGAGTCGACCGAGTTGGGGCGCAGCTTGCCGCGCTTCGTCGCCTCGACGATGGCCCAGCGGATCGCCTCCTCGACCTCGATCTGGCTGACCCCGACCGGCGTCTTCACCTCGAAGGTGGGCCAGCCGGTGTCCTGGCAGATCGGCCCGTCGCAGTCGGCCGCCTGATCGATGTTCGACGCGATCACCGACAACGCCTGGCCCGATCGGCCGGCGTTCGGCTCTTCCTTGAGCGCGCGCGCCATGGCGCGACGCACGTCGGGCGGCAGTTGCGTCGACGTCTTCACGACGAGGTCCAGAAGGCTGGTCCGCAGCGCGTTCATGCGTGGCATGATACACCCCCGTTCGAGGGAGGAATCATGAAGCGACTGCTCGCAACAGCCTTGATCCTGTGCGCGGCGGGGCTCCTGTCCGCCCCGGTCCTCGCGACCGACGTCAACCTGAACTTCTACCCCTTCTCGGCACGCCAGATGACCAACAGCGACCTGTGGGACGACATCGACAACCAGTACGCCCTCGGCGGCATGGTCGACTTCGGCGCCAAGGATTCGCACCTGCACTTCGTCGCCGGGCTGCACACCGGCGTCGGCGCCAAGGACTTCAGCAACCCGCTGGTCAACGACGTGCTGGCGACCACGAGCGAGCTGTCGTTCGGCATGACCGGCATCTGGCGGCACGACAAGGGCGCGTCGCCGTTCATCAGCGGCGGGCTGTCATTCGTGCACCCCGAGCTGGAGTTCGACGTGCCGGGCGGGACCCTCAAGGACGACGACCAGGCGATCGGGTTCTTCGTCGAGGGGGGCGTCTACTGGCGCCTGTCGTCACACTTCAACCTCGGCCTGTACGGCAGGATGCTCGGCGGCACCTCGATCGAGCTGTTCGGCGAGAGCGGCGACGTCGACTACTGGCAGGTCGGCCCGATGATCGGCTGGTCCTGGCCGGGCAAGTCCTGAGGCGCTACTCCTCCGGCACCGGCACGAAGCAGGCCGGCAGGCGGCGCACCGCGTCGAGTCCCTGCGAGAGGCGCAGCCCGTCGGCGTAGCCGCTCGCGAAGCGCGCCGGCGCGTCGCCGGCGCGCCCGGCCGGCACGGCGACCGGCGCCGGACCCGCATAGCCGCGCACCGGTTGCGTCCCGACCGCCAGCAGTTCCGGGCACGACCCGACCCGCGCCGCGCGTCCGGCCGCGACCCCCTTGCCGAATCCCGCCAGATAGTCGGCATCGTCGGCGATCCGATCGCTGATCCGCGAGGTCTCGTCGACCAGCGCCTCGAGGCGCGCCTGCACCTGCGCATTGGTCTGCTGCGCCCGCCACGCGGCGTGCGCCCGCACGGTCTGCTCGTAGTCGGCCGGGTAGGCCTCGCGCACCCGCGCGTTGTAGCGCTTCGAGGCGCGCGCGTCAGCCTCGACGTCGTGGCGCTCCACGATCAGGGTCAGCACCTGGTCGAGCCCGTCCACGTCGCCGTCCTTCACCAGGTCGCGCGCCACCTCCACCACGTACTGCAGCCGGCAGGTGAGCTCGTCGTACAGCGTGAACGGCCCCTCCTGGCGCGGCACCAGGAACGGCGTCGCCAGGGACATGCGCAGATCGACGCGGTTGCGCTTCAGGTCGACCTCGTCGACCTGGGCCAGCTCGCCCGCCTTGAAGCGGTAGCGCCCGTGACCGCTGACCAGCTTCCCGTTGATCAGGTTGTTGGAGTAGACCGGCGTGCAGTCGGTGTAGGCGTCGGCCGTGGTCACGACCCAGGCCCCCCGCCAGCGCGCGTTCACCGCGTCCTGGGTGTCGCCCGCGAAGGTCGCGCGCGCCGCCGCACCGCCCGCGAGACCGCAGGCGAGCAGCGCCGCGGCGGCACACCGGGACGCGCGGCCGCGCCGGTTCATCGGCCCGACGCGCCGATGGCGGCGTCCTGGTTGGCGGAGCAGGTCGGCATCAGCTTCATGGCCTCGAGACCCTGCGACAGCCGCACGCCGTCCTCGTAGCCGCGCGCCCACGCCTTCTGGCGGCCGCCCTTGGCGGCGAGCGCCGCGCCGGTGACGGACGGCCAGTAGGGGGCCGGGGCGGTGCGCGCCAGCTCCGCGCAGGTCTTCACCGCGGTGTGGCGTCCCTCGTCGACGCCGCGCGCGAAGCCGGCGAGGTAGTCGGGATCGTTCTCGATGTTCGACGACAGCCGCGCGGTCTGCGTCGACCAGGCCTGCAGGCGCGCGTCGACCGCCTGCTGCTCCTCGGTCGCCTTCCAGGTCTGGTGCGCCGCGATCGCCTCGCGCTGGACCTCGGCCGCGGCGGGACCGTCCGGCGGCAGGAAGCCCGACGCGACGATCGCCTGGGTCTGGTCCGCGTGCCGCTCGACAACCGGCGAGACCAGCGCCTCGAGCGCGATCAGGTCGTCCACCGCGCCCGCGCCGGGCGGCACCATGAACTTGAGATCGACCTGGCAGGCGGAGGTGGTGCTGAGGGTGTAGTCGCGCGCCGGTCGCGACACGTACAGCCGCTCCGACAGCGTGATGCTCAAGGTCACCTTGTTGGACGAGACCAGCACCTGGTCGACGTGCCCCACGACGCCGGGGTCGAAGCGCTGATGCCCGCGCCCGATCACCCGCCCGCCGGCCACCTCGTTGTTCGTGTAGATGCCGTTGCACTCGCTCGACAGCGGCTGCCCGGTCACCACCCAGGCGCCGTTCCAGCGCGACGTGAAGGTCGCGGGCTGCGGCTCCGCCGCCGGCGCCGGCCCGACCCAGGAGAAAGGCGTCCCCGGCGCCTCCCGCTTCACCACCGCCGCCTGCGCGCTCACCGGCGCCGCAAGGAGCCCCATCGTCAGAATCAGCGTCGCCGTCTTCATGGCTCGAATCCCCCGTCCCGCAAGCGTTCCGCGGGACCTGGGGGGTGAATCTGGGGAGCCTCTCTGTAATCGTCAACGACAGGATTTGGGATGCGGTCCGGTTGCTCCGGAGGGCGATTTCCTATAGAAACCGCCTGCCGACGAACGGCCGGCACGCCCGGGTTACGTCCGTGAACGGGTCGTTACGAAAGGCGGAACGAGGGTGAAAAGACCGCATCAACCTCCGACCGTCCGGATGCGTAGGTTCGACAACGAAAGGGGCACCCCGTGACATCTGGCCGACGCCATACGATCGACACGTTCGTCACCCGCGGGCTGCTGATTTTCGGCGCAGCCCTCCTGTGCGCCGCGGCGTTCGCGCCGGACGCCACGCGCGCCGCCGCCGCGAACAAGCCCGACACACCCGCCGGACCGCTCAAGGCCGACACCTTCACCGGTCTCGAGCTGCGCAACATCGGCCCGGCGATCGCCTCGGGGCGGATCGCCGACGTCGCGGTGCATCCGCGCGACCCGCGCACCTGGTACGTGGCGGTCGCCTCCGGCGGCGTCTTCAAGACGACCAACGCCGGCACCACCTGGACCCCGATCTTCGACGCACAGGGATCCTCGTCGATCGGCACCGTCGCCATCGACCCGAAGAACCCGCTGGTCGTCTGGGTCGGCTCGGGGGAGAACAACAGCCAGCGCAGCGTCGGGTACGGGGACGGGCTCTACAAGTCGCTCGACGGCGGCGCCACCTGGGAGGTGGTCGGGCTCAAGAACAGCGAGCACATCGCCCGCATCGTGATCGACCCACGCGACTCGAACCTGGTCTACGTCGCCGCGCAGGGGCCGCTCTGGTCGCCGGGAGGCGACCGCGGCCTCTACAAGACGATCGACGGCGGCCGCACCTGGAAGGCGGTCCTGACGGTCGACGAGAACACCGGCGTGACCGACTTGGCGTACGACCCGCGGAACCCCGACATCCTGTATGCCGCCACCTACCAGAGGCGGCGGCACATCTGGACCCTCATCGACGGCGGCCCGGGCTCGGGGATCTGGAAGTCGCTCGACGCCGGCGCCACCTGGAAGCGGCTCGAGAACGGGCTCCCCAAAGAGGAGATGGGGCGGATCGGCCTCGCCGTCTCCCCCGCCGATCCCGACACGGTCTACGCCCTGGTCGAGGCGGCGAACAAGACCGGCGGCTTCTTCCGCTCGACCGACGCCGGCGGGAAATGGGAGCGGGTGAGCGAGTACAACTCGAACGGCCCGCAGTACTACCAGGAGATCATCGCCGACCCGAAGATCGTCGGCCGGGTCTACTCGATGGACACCTGGCTCAGCGTCACCGAGGACGGCGGCAAGTCGTTCCACCGGCTCGGCGAGACCAACAAGCATGTCGACAACCATTCGCTCTGGATCGATCCGGCCCAGACCGATCACCTGCTCGGGGGGTGCGACGGCGGGTTGTACGAGAGCTGGGACCGCGGCGCCAACTGGAGGTTCACCGCGAACCTGCCGGTGACCCAGTTCTACAAGGTGGCGGTCGACGAGGGGAAACCCTTCTACTACGTCTACGGCGGCACCCAGGACAACAGCACCCTCGGCGGCCCGTCGCGCACCGTCTCGCAGCACGGCATCGTGAACGGCGACTGGTTCGTCACCGTGAGCGGCGACGGCTTCCAGAGCCAGGTCGATCCGAAGGATCCGAACATCGTCTACTCGCAGTGGCAGTACGGCGTGCTGCGGCGCTTCGACCGGCTGACCGGCGAGACCCTCGACATCCAGCCGCAGCCCGACGAGGGCGAGCCGGGGCTGCGGTGGAACTGGGATTCGCCGCTCCTCCTGAGCCCGCACCTGCACACCCGGATCTACTTCGCGGCCCAGCGTCTCTTCCGGAGCGACGACCGCGGCGAGTCATGGCGACCGGTCAGCCCCGACCTGACCCGGCAGATCGATCGCAACCGGCTCAAGGTGATGGGCCGGGTCTGGAGCGTCGACTCGGTGGCCAAGAACTCCTCGACCTCGATCTACGGGAACATCGTCGCGCTCGCCGAGTCGCCGATGAAAGAAGGCCTCCTCTACGTCGGCACCGACGACGGCCTGGTGCAGGTCTCCCCCGACGGCGGCGCCACCTGGCGCCGGATCGAGACCTTTCCCGGCGTCCCGGAGAACACCTACGTGTCGCGCCTGACGCCGTCGCGGCACGCGGTCGACACCGTCTACGCCGCCTTCAACAACCACCAGATGGGCGACTTCAAGCCCTACCTGCTGAAATCGACCGACCAGGGCCGGTCGTGGAAGTCGGTCGCCGGCGATCTCCCGGCGCGCGGCTCGCTCTGGTGCCTGATCGAGGATTCGAAGGATCCCAACCTGCTGTTCGCCGGCACCGAGTTCGGAGTCTTCTTCTCCTCCGACGGCGGCGGCCGCTGGATCCAGTTGAAAGGCGGGATGCCGGTCATCCCGGTGCGCGATCTGGCGATCCAGGAGCGCGAGGGGGATCTCGTGGTCGCGACCTTCGGGCGCGGCTTCTACGTCCTCGACGACTACGCGGCGCTGCGCGGCATCACTGAAGCCGCCCTCAAGAAAGATGCCGCGCTCTACGCCCCGCGCACCGCCAAGATGTTCATCCCGTCGCAGCCGCTCGGGTACCGCGGCAAGGGGTTCCAGGGGGAGTCGTTCTACGCCGCCCCGAACCCGCCCTTCGGCGCCGTCATCACCTACTACCTCAAGGACGAGCTGCTGACGAAGAAGAAGACCCGCCGCAAGGCGGAGCAGGAGACGATCAAGAAGGGGGGCGACGTCTTCTATCCCACCTGGGAGGAGTTGAAGGCGGAGGATCGCGAGGAGGATCCGGCGATCCTCCTGACCGTGACCGACGAGGCCGGCAACGTCGTGCGGCGGATCACCGGACCTGCGGGCGCCGGCTTCCACCGCGTCGCCTGGGACCTGCGCTACTCCGACGCGCACCCGATCGAGCTGAAGCCGGCCGAGGATGATCTCTTCGGCGACGTGAAGCAGGGACCGATGGCGGCCCCCGGCACCTACACCGTCACCCTGGCCAAGATCGTCGGCGGCGTCACCACCACCCTCGCGGGGCCGGTGTCGTTCGCGGCGGAGCCGCTCGGCGCCGGCAGCCTGCCGGCCCCCGATCGCGCCGCGGTCCTGGCGTTCGCGCGCAAGACCGCGCGGCTGCAACGCGCCGTCCTCGGCGCCGCCGACGCCGCCGACGAGGCGCAGACGCGCATCAGCCATCTCAAGAAGGCGCTCCTCGAGACCCCCGGCGCCGACCCGCGGCTGCTCACGGACCTGCGCGCGGTCGAGACGCGGCTCAGGGATCTGCGGGTGCCGCTCGAGGGGGACAGCGTGCGCGCCAGCCGCAACGAGTCCACTCCGCCGGCGATCCTCGACCGGGTGAACCAGATCGTCGGCGGCCACTGGTCGACCACCTCCGCGCCGACCGCGACCCACCAGCACAACTACGCCATCGCCGCCGCCGAGTTCGCGCCGGTCCTGGTGTCGCTGCAGACCTTGATCGAGAAGGATCTCGCCGGCATCGAGCGCGCGGCCGAGAGCGCCGGCGCGCCGTACACGCCGGGCCGCGTCCCGCGCTGGTCGCCGGAGTAGGGCCGCGGGTCAGCGCTTCGACGCCGCCGGTCCAAGCGCGGCGACCCGCGCGACCAGCCGATCGAGATCGGCCGCCGTCGTGCGGTAGTTCAGGATGCAGGCGCGCAGGGCGAAGCGCCCGCGCACGCGGGCGTTCGAGACGAAGACCTGTCCGTCGCGCTGCAGCAGGACCAGGAGCCGCTCGTTGATCGCCTCGAGCTCCGCCTCGGGACGGCGCGGCCCGGGCGGCACGTAGCGGAAGCAGACGATCCCCAGGTCCCCCGCCGAGAGCAGCTCCAGCTGGCGCGCCGCGCGCACCTTGGCGGCGAGGAGACGCGCGTTGGCGAGGTCGTGCTCGATGGCGCGCGCGAACTCCCCCGCGCCGTGGTACTTGAAGGCGAGCCAGATCTTGAGCGCCCGGAAGCGGCGCGACAGCTCCGGCCCGTAATCCCAGAAGGCGTGCTGCTCGAGCCGCCCGACGCCGAACATCCGGGTGTAGTCGGCATCGGCCCGGAAGGCGCGGCGCGCGGTCTCGGGGCGCCGGTACAGGACGCAGCCGGCGCCGGCCGGCGCGTACAGCCATTTGTGCGGGTCGAGCGCGATCGAGTCGGCGAGCGCCAGGGCCCGGAGGAGCGGCCGTCCCGACGGGGCGAGGATCGCGAAACCACCGTAGCAGGCGTCGACATGCAGCCACAGCGACTCGCGCCGGCAGAGCCGCCAGATCTGCCGCAACGGATCGACCGCGCCGGTGGTCACCGTGCCGGCGCTCGCCGCCACCGCGAACGGCTTCAGGCGCGCGCGCCGATCGCGCGTCACGGCATCCCTGAGGGCCGCGACGTCGAGCCGGAGACGCCGGTCGACCGGCACGGCGCGCACGAAGTCGCGCCCGATGCCGAGGATCGCCGCCGCCTTGGCGACGCTGTGGTGCGCCTCCTCCGAGGCGTACAGCACCAGCGGCGGCCCCGCCGCCCCCCGCAGCCCGCGCCGCGCCAGGTCGAACGACACCGCCGCGTCGCGCGCCGCCGCCAGCCCCGCGAGGTTCGCCATCGACCCGCCGCTGGTCAGGACCCCGTAGGCGCCGCGCGGCAGCCCGACGATCTCGCAGATCCAGTCGATCACCTGCATCTCGACGAGCGAGGCGCCCGGCGCCGATCGGAAGGCGGTCAGGTTCTGGTTGATGGTCGCCGCCAAGCCGTCGGCGATCGCCCCCGGCGCCGTCCCCGGCGGCCCGACGTACCCCCAGAAGCGCGGCGAATCGTTCCGCCGCGACAGCGCCACGAGGGCGTCGAGGTCTTCGGAGAGCCGCCCCATCGGCTCCGCCTGCCACGGCAACGGCCGCCGGAACCGCGGCGCCAGCGCCTCGACCATCGCCGCCGTCGGGATGATGCGCGCCGTCTTCCGCGCCTCCCGCCACCGCCGCGCGACCCGCCCCGCCATCTTCTCGAGCGCCGCGACGTCGCTCTCGCCCGCGTCCAGCCCCCGCGTCGTCAGCCCGCGCGTCGGCAGCCCCCGCCCCGCGGCCCGGCTGCGTCGCGAGCCGCGCCCCTTCGTCACTCGTCGTCCCGACATAGGCCGGCGATTCTGGCACGATTCGCCGTTCCGACTCCGCCGCCCTCCACGGTGGACGGATCGCGCAGTTCGTCTTCCCCACCGCGCCGCGACGCCGCAGCCCCGGCGGGCCGTGCGAGACGGAGCGCCGCGGGCCCCGACGCGCGCGCACTTCGCGCGCGTTGGGCAGGCGCGCAGCGAGCCGAGCGGAGGCGACGCGAGAGCGTCGCCGGACGCGTGCCCGACGGGTTTGCGGTTTCCTGCGTGGAGGCCCCCGACGCAGTCCTGCGGTG
>DATKFL010000216.1:0-5328 GCA_035511355.1 Dongiaceae bacterium | reverse complement strand
GCCGGGTCGCCGGGCGCGCGCTCCAGGGAACGGTCGAGACGACGCTGGTGCCGATGGGTGCCGGCCTCCATCCCGCGCGGCACGCGGTGAACTGCGCCTTGATCGCGGCGCGCATCGTCGCCGGCATGGGACAGTCCGAAGAGGCCCCCGCGACGGCGCTCCTGGCGCTGGTGCACGGCGCCGGGCTGGCGGAAGCCGGCGTCGACTTCGACGCGCCGCAGAGGGTCGTCGACGAGGAGGTGCTCGACCCGGAAGGCCGGCGTCTCCGGCCCGCCGCCATCCTCAAGGCCCTCGGCATCGAGGACCCCGACCTCCCGGCGCGGGTCGTCGACGTGCAGGCGCTCCTGGCCTCGGCACCGCCGGCGCCGGCCGAACGGGGCCGCGCCGATCTGCGGGTCCAGGCGGTGGCGCTCGCCGCGATCCTGCACCGCACCTGGCACGACGGCCACGCCCGCGGCATCGATCTGCCCGACGTGACCTCGGCGGTGATGGCCGCGCACGGCCAGCGGTTCGGCGCGCTCCTGTTCCGCGGCCTCCTGCGCGCCATCCCGATCTTCCCGGTGGGTTGCCAGGTGGAGCTGTCGAGCGGCGACCTGGCGCGCGTGGTGGCGCAGAACGACGACAACCACTTCCGCCCGCGGGTGGAGATCACCACCTCCCCCGGGCGCAGCGGCGCCGAGCGGCGCGTCGTCGACCTGTCGCGCGCGCCGTTCCTGCACATCCGCCACCGCATCGGCGCGGGCGGCGTGCAGGAGGCGGGCCGATGAGCGCGGTGCGCTTCGCCGCCGACGACGGCACCACCCCGCGCGCCCTGGCGCCGATCCTCGAAGCGCTCCTCGAGGGCGGGATCTCCGCCGGGGTGCCGGTGAACGGCCAGAGCATGCTGCCGACCCTCCGGCCCGGTGATCGGATCGTCATCGCGCCGTTCCTCGGGCTGCCGGCGCCCGGGCAGATCGTCGCGACCCGCACCGCCGCCGGGGTCGTGGCGCACCGCCTCGTGCAGGTCGACTGGCGCGACGGCCGGCGTCTCTACCGCACGCAGGGTGATGCCCTCAACTACCTCGACGCCGGGGTCGCCCGCGAGGATCTCCTCGGACGGGTGGTCGAGATCGTCCGCGCCGGGGCGCGTCTCGCGATCGACGACTCTCCCTGGGCGCGCCGACGGGCGCTCTTCCGCCTGGCGCTGCGGCGCCGCCGGCCGCGGCTGTCACGCGCCGCCGCGGTGCTCCTGGCGCTCGCTCTCGGCGCCACCGCGGACGGCGGTGCGGCGCGCGCCGCCGCCAGCCTGGGCGGGATCCCGGAGGCGAGCTACGCGCCGCCCCCCGACTACAAGTTCGCCGCCGGCGACGTGCTGAGCCTCCGCCTGTGGGACGGCGAGAAGATCGTCGAGCTCTCGATGACCCTGCAGAGCGACGGGACCGCGTTCATTCCCCTCCCCGGCCTCGGGTCGGTCGATTTGGGCGGACTGACCCCCGCGGGCGCCAAGAAGGAGATCGAGAACCGGCTCGGCAAGGTCTACAAGGAGATCCACACCGAGCTCCTCGTGTCGCGTTACGCCGGGCACAAGGTCAACCTCATGGGCGAGGTGCGCACCACGGCGCGCACCGACAGCGGCCCCGGGGAGTGGCCGCTCACCGGCACCACCCGTCTCGTGCCGTTCCTGTCGGCGCACGGCGGCCCGAGCCCCGAGGCCGACCTGATGCGGGTGCAGGTCATCCGACCGACGGGCGAGACGCTCGAGGTCAATCTCTTCCGCGCCGTCTTCCAGCACAGCGACGCCGACAACCCGACCCTCGACAGCGGCGACTTCGTGTTCGTCCCGTCGCTGGTGATGGGGAACCGCAAGGTGTTCGTGCTCGGCGACGTGAACCAGCCGGGGGTGGTGACGGTGTACGACAAGATGTCGCTCGTCGAGGCGCTGGCGCGCTGCGGCGGGGTGAGCAAGCGCGGCACCTACAAGGAGATCGCCGTCATCCACCACACTCCCGACGGCGCCCCGGACATGCAGGTCGTCGACGTGAAGGAGCTGTTCAAGACCGGGAGCACGAAGGCCGACCTGTCGTTGTCGCCGGGCGACATCGTCTTCGTGCCGCGCGGGCCGCTCGGCACCATCCAGGACGTCTTCTCGATCATCACCCCGGCCCTGCAGTCGATCGAGTCGATCTACATCATCGACGACTTCGTGAAGGGCAACAACTAGGATGAGCGCCACCTACGACCTGAACCTGCAGGACTACCTGCGCATCCTCCGCCGCCGCTGGAGGGTGGTGGCCGGGTGCTGCGTGCTGCTCGGCCTCCTGACCCTGGCCCTGACCCCGCACGTGCGGCCGGCGTACGAAGCGGCGTCGCGGGTGAAGTGGACCCGGACCGACAGCGTCGCCGGGCTCTTCCTCGAGTCGTTCTCCTGGAGCCCGGGGGACGACCTCGCGACCCAGGCGCAGATCATCGTGTCGAAGCCGGTGGCGCTGCAGGCGGCGCAGCGGCTCGGGCGGATCCCCGCGGAGACCACGCTCGAGACGGTCCTCACCGACCAGCGCGAGACCGCCATCCTCGACGCGCTGACCGCCAGCTACGCCGCCAAGCCGATCGACAACACCAGCCTGATCGAGATCCGCGCCTCCTGCCCGACGCCCGAGGAGGCGGTGCGGGTCGCGAACGCGGTGACCGAGGAATACATCGCGCTGCACACCCGCGAGCGCAACCGGCAGGCGATCGAAGCGCGCGAGTTCGTCGAGGACCAGGTGGGCGAGGTCGGCGCGCGTCTCCGGGACGCGGAGGAGGACCTCGCCGCGTTCCGCGAGGCGAACGTCGGTGCGCGCAACCCCGACGCCAAGGAAGTCCAGTTCTTCCAGGACGAGGCGGCGCAGACCGAGGCGCGGGTCACCTCGCTCGAGTCGCTGGTCTCGATCCTCGCCGCGCCCGGGGAGCCGGGGGCGATCCCCGATCTCCTCCTGGTCGATCTCCCCGAAGAGGGGCTGGCGAACCTGCGCGACGAGCTGATGAAGCTCGAGGCGCGCCGCCGCCAGATGCAGGTCTTCATGAAGGACGACGCCCCCGAGGTCGCCTCGGTCAGCGCGCAGATCGACGTCCTGAACCGGCGCCTGGCGCGCGAGGCGGCGACCGCGCTCGGCCTGGCGCGCTCGCGCAAGGCGGTCCTCGAGGACAAGCTGGCCCGCTTCCCGCGCACCGAGCAGCGGCTGATGCAGTTGCAGCGCGAGGTGCAGGTGAACGCCGAGGCCTACGAGATGCTGATGCGCAAGCGCCAGGAGGCGCTCATCCGCGAGGCCGACAAGGTGACCGAGCTCTCGATGGTCGAGACCGCCACCCAGGCCGCCCCGAAGCGCGAGCCGGGCCGGCTCCTGCGCGGGCTCGTCGGGCTGGTGGTCGGACTCCTGCTGGGGCTGGTCGCCGCGTTCGTGGTGGAGAGCCTCGACACCTCGATCGGCAGCATCGAGGACGTCGAGCAGTACCTGCACCTCTCGGTCATCGGCGTGGTGCCGCACATCGATCCCGATCAGGTGCGCCGCGAGATCGAGCAGCGTCACCCGGCGCTCGCCTCGGATCCCGGGCTCGAGGGGTTCACCTCGCTGGTCACCCAGTTCGCGCCGCAGTCGCCGGTGGCGGAAGCCTTCCGGTCGCTGCGGACCAACCTCGAGTTCTCGCGTCTCGGCAAGGCCGGTCGGACCTTCCTGTTCACCTCCGCCTCCGCCGCCGAGGGGAAGTCGACGACGGTCGCGAACCTCGGGGTGGCGATGGCGCAGATGGGGATCCGCACCCTGGTCTGGGATTGCGATCTGCGCTCCCCGTCGCTCAACCGCGTCTTCGGGGTGCCGCGCGAGCCCGGCTTCACGCATGTCGTGCTCGGGATGGCCCGGCTCGACGACGTCGTGCACCGTTTCTCCGACGTCTTCCTCGGACGCGTCGACATGCGCGCCATGCTCACCTCGGCCGGTCTCGAGAACCTGCACATCCTGACCGCCGGCGCGCTCCCGCCGAACCCTTCCGAGCTCCTGTCCTCGCCCCTGTTCAACGACTTCGTCGTCGAAGTGGCGTCGCGCTTCGACGTCATCCTCATCGACGCCCCCCCGGTCCTGCCGGTCACCGACGCCGCCATCCTGTCGACCCGGGTCGACGGGGTGATCCTGGTCTATCAGCTCGGCCGGATCGGGCGCGCCGCGCTGAAGCGCGCCAAGGTCCACCTCGACAACGTGCGCGCCCCGATCCGCGGCATCGTCCTCAACGACGTCAAGGCCGAGGTGTCGTCCTACACCCCGGAGATGGCCTATCTCCAGCACTCCTACGAGGGCGATCACCAAAAGCGATCCGCCGGGCGCGGGCGCGCGGCGCGGAGCGGAACGGTCGCCGCGTTCGGCCGGAGGTAATCACCGATGGCCGCGCGCGCGCTCGAACTCGCTCCCGCGCGCCGGCTGGCGCCGGCGGGGCTCCTGCTCCTCCTGGTCCCGATCGCCCTCCTGATCGCGCGCGCCCCGCTGATCGCGCCGCTCGTCGGCTGCGTCGCGCTGATCCTGTTCGCCGCCGCGCTCCTGTCGGCCGAGGCCGGGTTCGTGATCCTGATCGCGTCGATGCTGCTGTCGCCGGAGATCCCCCTCGGGGCGGCCGGTTCGGGCGGGATCGAAGCGTCGCGGAGCGTCGTCCTGCGGACCGAGGATCTCCTCCTCCTGCTGATCGGGTTCGCGTGGCTCGCGCGCATGGCGATTCACAAGGATCTCGGGGCGCTGCGGCGCACCCGGCTGAACGGGGCGATCGCGGCGTTCGCCGCCTGCTGCCTCCTCTCGACCCTCCTCGGAATCGGCGCCGGGCGGGTGCGGCCCCTCGTCGGCCTCTGTTACGTCGCCAAGTACCTCGAGTACTTCGTGCTCTATTTCATGACGGTCAACTACGTCCGCACGCCGGAGGCGCTGCGACGTCTCCTGGTGGCGATCCTCCTGACCGCCTCGGCGATCACGATCTACGCGTTCTGGCAGATCCCGCAGGGGGTGCGGCCGTCGGCCCCCTTCGAGGGGACCCCCGGCGAGCCGAACACCCTGGGCGGCTACCTCGTCCTGGTGTTCGCGGTCGCCGCCGCGCTCTGGCAGTTCCTGCCGCCCTCTCCCCTGCGTCGCGGCGCCGGCCTCCTGGCGCTCGCGGTGCTGCCGCCCCTGGTCGCGACCCTGTCGCGATCCTCCTGGCTCGGGTTCGCGGGCGCGTTCATCGTCCTGCTCTGCCTGGCGCCGCGGCGCGCGCCGCTTCTCGCCTGGAGCGCGATCGGTCTCGCGCTCCTCCTGCTCGCCATGCCGGAGTCGATGCACAAGCGGATCGCCTACACCT
>DATKFL010000215.1:0-2628 GCA_035511355.1 Dongiaceae bacterium | reverse complement strand
GCTGGCGCAGCAGAACATCAAGAGGATGCTGGCCTACTCGAGCATCGCCAACGCCGGGTATCTCCTGGTGGCGCTGGCGGCGGTCGGCACCAACGGCGGGGGAGCCGCGTCGATCTATTTCTATCTCGCGATCTACGGCTTCATGACGGTCGGCGCCTTTGCGGTGGCCGCCATCATCGGGCGCGCCGACGAGAGTGATCAGGGGTTCGCCCTGACCTCCTATGCAGGGCTGGGACGCCGCCGGCCATTCCTGGCCGCAGCCATGGCCCTGTTCATGCTGTCGCTGACCGGCATCCCCCCCGCCGCGGGGTTCATGGCCAAGTTCTACATCTTTCGTGACGCCGTGCGCGCCGGGCTGATCCCGTTGGCGGCGATCGGCCTCCTGGCTTCGGTCATCGGCGCCTTCTACTACCTTCGGGTCGTCGTCCAGATGTACTTCCGCGAGCCGGCGCCCGAGGCCGGCGCGTCGCCGCTCTTCGTGACCACCGCCGACGCGGTCGCCCTGACCCTGGCGGCGGCCGCCATTCTGTATTTCGGCCTGGTTCCGTCCGGCCTGTTGAACCTGGCCCGTATCGCCGGCTGATCCCCATGGTGGTGCGGAGCTTGGTGGTCGCGGCAACGCGCTGCCCTGGGAAGGGGCGCCGGGAGTAGCCCCATTCCCGCAAAACAGTTCCTCGGAACGGCTAAGTCTTTTCCCTGGTGAAGTTTCGCTCACTCGACCTCCAAGCTGCGCACCACTATGCTCAAGGCGCGGGAACGGAACCGCGCCCGCCGACAAATTACAAATTGACCCGAGGAAGATCTCAGAGTAGACGGGTAGAAGGTACTGGTCTCTCTCGCTTTCGCCGCGTGGTCTACAGCCCGATCCGGCAGGACGGCATGCCCTGGAGGGGTCAGCATGCGTCAGCGTCGAAGTCCCTTCGGACGGATTCTCCCGGCCGCTATCCTTATAGTGATCTCGGGCATGGCGCTCCTCCTGGCTGGCCGGCTCGAGCCGCAGGACCGCCCGGAAGGGGTCGACCCGGTCGACCAGGTGCTGGGGCGGCAGGAAGCGAGCCGCTACCCGGCGATCCAGGCTCCGGAACCGACCCCGCCGCCCCGGGAGTACGCCGTCTTCCAGGGTCGCCGCCCGGTCACTCCCCGGCCTGGTGAATCGACCCGCGGCCTCCTCCCGACCAGTCTCGGGCCGGCGCCATGGGATGCCGCGTCGGACCCGCTCCTCGCAGGGCTGCCTGACGCACTGCGGTTGAACCCTGCCGAAGTGCGGCGCGGCCCGCGGGGCGCCGCGCGCCGCGGACTCAACTTCGTGGCTCTCGACCCTGCCTTCCTCGAGCGTGCGGAGACCGGCGCCGGGAACGGCGCCACGGTTGACACGGCAGTTGCCGCGATCGGCCGGCATGCGCGCATCGTCGCCTCCCTGCCCGACGCGGTCTTCGAGGTCTGGGTGGAGGCGCCGCAGATCAACGCGCTCCTGGCCGAGCCGGCGGTGGCGCACGTGCGGGCGGCCGAGCCGGCGCACCGGATCTCCCCCGACCTCGGCGCCCTGCCGCGCCTCAGCCGGAACGAAGCGGCGCGCCCCGAGCTCCTGGTGCGGGTGACGATCGTGTCGGGCCTCGACGACGAGGTGCTGCGGCACCGGATCGAGGCGGTCGCCGGCGTGAGCGAGGTGACGCCGGATCTGTTCGGCGGCGGCTACCAGCTGCGGGTCGACTACCGCGAGGTGGCGCGATTGGCGCGCCTCGACGAGATCCTCTGGATCGAGCCGGTCTACGACTACCTGCTCCAGAACGCCGAGGGGGTCCCGACGGTGCAGATGGGGTCGGCGGAGGACGGCAACTTCGTGCGGCCGTTCGACGACGCCGGCGTGGATGGCGGCGGCATCGACACCAACGGCGACGGCCGGCGGATCAACGACGGCAGCGACACGGTGCCGCCGCAGATCGTCGGCGTGGTCGACAACGGCATCAGCCTCGACACCGCTTCGTTCTCACAAACTGCCACCCAGGTGAACCCCCCCATCACGCCCCCACCGGGCACCCGCCGGAAGCTCCATGCCCTTCAGAACGCCGGCGATTCCGGAACGTCGTGCGATGCGCCGCTCTCGGGCGGCAGCACGCATGGGCACGTGGTGGCGTCGATCCTCTCGGCCGACGCTTCGTCGCTCGGCGTGCGTGCGACCCGCCCGGCGCTCGACGGTGCGAGCGCCCCCCGCAACCTCAGCCTCGACGGCGTGGCGCGCGGATCGCGCATCCTGATGGAGGACGCCGCGACGACCGCGGTCTGCACCCTCAACAGCCTGGTCGAGCGCGGCGGCAACGTCTCGCCCGGGTCGCTCCTCGATCGCCTGAACGCCGCGATCTGCCCCACCGTCCCGCCGCCTTCCGGAGTCTGCGCCACGGTCGGCAGCGGCGGAGGCGCCGACCTGCACGTGGTGGTGCTGCCGTTCGGCGCGCCGCAGAACTTCGGCCCGATCTTCCAGACGGTCATCATCGGGTCGTATCCTCAAGAAGCCGCCGACGTCGACAAGTTCCTCTACAACAACCGCGACACCATGGTCGTGGTCCCGGTGGGGAACAACGGCGGCCTCGTCAACAACAACCGCCTCGGTCTCATGACGCCCGTGTACCC
>DATKFL010000214.1:0-2061 GCA_035511355.1 Dongiaceae bacterium | reverse complement strand
ACCGCGTCGCCCCGGTGCAGGAGCCACGCGAGCGCCAGTTGCGCCGGAGTCAGGCCGAGCCCGCCGGCGAGCGCGGCGATCGGCGCGAAGCGATCGCGGTTCGCCTCGAGATTGCCGGCGGCGAACTTCGGGTTGTGACGGCGGAAGTCGTCGGCCCCGACCGCGTCGATGGTGCCGGTCAGGAAACCGGCGCCGAGCGGCGACCAGGGGACGAAGCCGATCCCGAGCGTCCTGGTGAGCGGCAGAAGCTCGGTCTCCGCCTCCCGCCGCCAGAGCGAGTACTCGAACTGCAGCGCGGCGATCGGATGCGCCGCGTGCGCCGCGCGCAGCTGATCGGGGCTGACGTTGCTCAGCCCGAGATGGTGCGCCTTCCCCGCGCGGACCAGGTCGGCCATGGCGCCGACCGACTCGACGATCGGCACGCCCGGGTCGGGGTAGTGCAGGTAGAAGAGGTCGACCTCGTCCATCTTCAGACGCGTCAGGCTGGCGTCGAGGGCGCGCCGGATGTGATCGGGGCGGCCATTGAGCCGCAGGGTGAAGCCCCAGCCGGTCGGAAAGTCGGTGCCGGGGCCGTCGCGCCCCCGCACGATGCCGCACTTGGTGGCGATCACCACCTCGCGGCGGAGATCGCGCAGTGCGGTGCCGATGAGGGTCTCGTTGCGCCCGTTGCCGTAGGCGTCGGCGGTGTCGACGAGGGTGAGCCCGGCGCGGACGGCGTGCCGCAGCGTCGCGATCGCCTCCGCCTCGGCGGTCGCGCCGTAGTACCCCTCGAGCACCATGGCGCCGTAGCCGATCGCGCCGACGCGCGGGCCGTTTCTGCCGAGGGTGCGTTCCGGGAGCATGCGGGGCGCCTCCGCCGGGCGGAGTCTATCAGGCCGGCGCCGACTCCCGGAAGCGCGCCGCCTCGCGCGCGATGCGGTACCCCGAGACGACGTCGAAGATCGCGTGCACCGCCATCGCCAGGACGAGCGTGCCGGTGATCGCGACCAGGGCGTGCATGACCAGCGCGATCGCGAAGATCGCCAGGCCGCTCTTCCAGCCCTGCACGGCGTGCGCGCCGGCGAAAGCGGCCGCCATGAGGAGCGCCGCCGGGCGCGGGTCGCCGAGCGACCAGGTCAGGCAGGCCATGCCGACCCCGCGGTAGGCGGCCTCCTCGGCGACGCTGGCGGCCGCGACGGTGGCCCCCCACCAGGCCCATTCGCGCGGGGTGCGCGGCGCCAGGCGCATCACCGCGA
The DNA here is from genome assembly GCA_035511355.1 of Dongiaceae bacterium. Lineage (GTDB taxonomy): Bacteria > Acidobacteriota > Polarisedimenticolia > Gp22-AA2 > Gp22-AA2 > DATKFL01. Next base: position 826 of record DATKFL010000214.1, on the reverse strand, counting down.
GACCGCGCCGCTCCTTCTCGCCGCGCGCGCGCCGCAGGATTGCGCGGATCGCAAAAGTGGCGCCGAGCGCCAGGGTCGCCGCCCCGAAATCGCGCCCGCCGAGATCGCCGACCGCGAACAGGCGGTAGCCGAACCCGCGGCCGGTGTGCCACGCGAGCAGGAGGAGAACCGCCTGGACCAGGATGGTCTGTTTCCAGATCGATACCGACGACGGCAACGCGGCGGCGCCGCCGGTCGCGCCCGCCGCCGCGGCGGACCGGAAAACCCGCGACGAACGGAGCGCCGCGAGCGGCAGCAGCACCAGCAGGATCAGCAGGAGCACGCCCGCGGCCGCGCCGGGGAGCTGCACGGCGGCGATCACCCGCGCTCCGGACCCGGCAGGAGGGCCTCTTCCCCGGCCCGGTCCCGCAGGGCATCCTGCCGCCGGTATGCCTCGACCAGGTCCATCGTTCCCGACGATGACCCAGGTCGGGTGCACCTTGCAAGAGAGCGGATCGAAGGCTAGAGTCGGAGACGATGCCTTCACTGAAACGAGTCCTGGCGGGCGCTTGCGCGGCCTGGCTTCTGGCGGGAGCCGCGATCGTGGCGACGGCGGGCGACGCGCCGCCGGCGGGGCGGGTGCGCGGCGCCATCACCGGCGCCGACAAGAAGCCGCTCTCCGGCCGCCTCGTGACCCTGCGCCTGATCGGCGGCGCCGGGGAACTGCGGGTCACCAGCACCGACGAGCGCGGGCAGTACCAGTTCCGCGAACTGCCGCCCGGGATGTACGAAGTGCGCGTCGAGGCGGACGGCTACGAGCCGGGGGTGAAAGGGGGGCTCGAGGTCA
>DATKFL010000213.1:0-4569 GCA_035511355.1 Dongiaceae bacterium | reverse complement strand
TCACCGCCCGCAGCACCGACGTCGACGTCGTGCTCGACCTCATGATCCACGACCTCGACATCGTGCACGCCATGGTCCGCCGGCCGATCGCGGCGCTCGACGCGGTCGGGGTGAACGCCCTCACCGACAAAGTCGACATCGCGAACGTCAGGGTCCGCTTCGAGGGGGGGTGCGTGGCGAACCTGACCGCCAGCCGGATCAGCGTCGAGAAGGTGCGCAAGCTCCGGGTGTTCGAACCGGACGCCTACCTGTCGCTCGACTACGCCCGGCAGGAGGGGCTGATCTACGCGCTCCGACCCGGCGCCGGCGGTCGCCCGGAGATCACCCGCGAGTCGCTCGTGGTCGAGGGGGAGGAGCCGCTCCTGGCCGAGCTGCGCGCCTTCGTGCGGCGCGCCGCCGGCGGCGATGCCGCGATCGTGAGCGGCGCGGAGGGGGTCGAGGCGCTGCGCACCGCGCGGCGCATCCTCGAGACGATCGCCCGCGAACGCGCCGCCGCGGAGTCGCGATGATCGATCCGCGACCGGCGCCCGCCGCTCCGGCGATCGACGAGTTCCTGCGCCAGCACGCGCAGGCGGGGGTCTTCCCGGGCGCGTCGTACCTGGTCGCCGAGGGCGACCGGGTGATCGCCGAGGGGGCGGTCGGCGACGCGGTCCGGGAGCCGGAGGTCCTCCCCGCGACCTGCGCCACGCTCTACGACCTCGCCTCGCTCACCAAGCCCCTGGCAACGGCGATCATCGCGGTGCGCCTCGCCGCCGCGGGACGGCTCCGCCTCGACGACCGCCTCGGCGACCGGATCGACGGCTGGTCGCCGCGTGACGCGCGCGGCGGGCTGACCCTCCTCGATCTGCTGACCCACCGCTCCGGGCTTCCCGCCTGGGATGCGCTGTACGCGCACGCCACCGATCGCGCCGGACGCATCGCGCGGCTTCAGGCGCTGCCGCCGGCGCATCCGCCGCTGCTCGGGGTCACCTATTCCTGCCCGAACTATCTCCTCCTGGGTTTCGCGATCGAGCGCACCGCGGGGGCCACGCTCGAGGGGCTTTTCCGGGATCTCGTCGGCGCCCCGCTCGGCGGCCCCGACATCCTCTACCGCCCCGGCCGGGAGCGGCGCCCTCGGATCGCCGCGACCGAGAGGGGGAACGCGCGCGAGCGCGCCCTCGCCGGAGCCGCGGCCGCCTCCTATAATGCGTGGCGGTCCGAGATCATCTGGGGTGACGTGCACGACAACAACGCCCATTCGCTGGGGGGCGTCGCGGGGAACGCCGGGCTGTTCGGCAGCGCGCGCGGCGTCGCGACGGTGGCGCGCGAATTCCTGCCCGGCGGACGGGGGCTTTTCGGTGACGAGGAGCGCGCGCTGTTCGCGCACGACTTCACCCCCGGCCTCGATCAGGCGCGCTCGGTCGGTTTCCAGATCGCGGCCACGCCCGGATCGGCCGCGGGCGCGGCGCTCGCGCGCGAGAGCTTCGGGCACACCGGCTTCACCGGCACGTCGCTGTGGGTCGATCCGCGCTCCCGACGGCTCTACGTCCTGCTCACGAACCGCGTGCACCCGCGCTGGCAGGACTTCGACATGAACGCGCTGCGGCGCGAGTTCCACGCCCTGGCGGCCGGGATCTGACCCGGGATCCCGCGGCGGGCGCGCGTTCGAGGTCCCGATGGAATTCCTGTCCCTCAACGAGGCACCAGCGCCGCGCGCCCCGCGGGTCACGCGCTCGGAGGCGATCGGGCTGTCGCTCGTGGCGCATCTCCTGCTGTTCCTCCTCCTCTTCGAGGGCGATCGGGTGCTGCCGGAGTCGATGCGCCAGTGGCTCGCCGCCCGCGAGGCGGAAGCCGTCGCCGCCCGGGAGGTCACCCAGGTCCCCCCGGTGACGCAGCCGGCCGCGGTGCCGGCGCCGGTCCCGCCGGAGTCGCACAAGATGCCGGTCAAGTTCGCGTACGTGAAGGTTCCCGACGACATCTCGACGAAGAAGAACCCGCTGGCGCCGCTGCTCTCCGACAAGGATCGCAAGGCGCGACAGGAGGAGCCGACGCCGGCCGACGCGCGCCGGCTCGGCGCCGACCCGCACTCGAAGGGAGATACCATCGATCGCGTCCGCCCCGATCCCACGGTGCCGGAGGGGCCGGACGCCGATCACCCCATCGGCCGCGAGAATCCGAAGGATCCGGAGAAGGACCAGCGGACCCTCGTCGAGGGCCCCGACAAGGGGGAGGGGAGGGGCCCCGGCGCACCCGGGACGGGCGCGGGCAAACCGGCCGAGACCGGCGAGGAGGCGACCATCGTGCACGGCGAGCTGGTGCCGCCCCCCGGCGCGACCGGCGAGATCGTTCCACCCCGGGGGTCGGAAACCGCCGCCGGGCGCAGCCCGACCGCGGGGAACGAACAGCCGGGCTCGGGTGGCGGCACCCGGTCGACGCCCGATCTCAAGCCGGGGACGGAGTACAAATTCCAGTTCAACAATCCCGGCTGGCTCAAGGACCGCGCCTACGGGACGATGTCGTTCGACACCCAGGGGTTTCCCTGGGGCGACTACGCGCGCAAGCTGTACGTCGCCATCCGCAACCGCTGGCTGGAGCGGATACCGCTCGCCGCGCGCGAGAACATGGCCGGCTACACCTGCCAGCATTTCGTGATCGCGCGCGACGGCACGGTGACCGCGATCGACGTCATGCACGCGTCGAGGATTCCGCCCTTCACCAAGGCGGCCACCGATGCGATCAATGCGGCGAGCCGGGTGCCGCCGCTGCCGGAGGACTTCCCGAAGGACAGCGAGGGCGTGACCTACTGCTTCTACTACAACATGTACCCGGGCGAGGCGGAGTAGGGCGGAAGGTCAGGGAAGCCGGTCGCCGAACCGGCTCGCGAGAAGCGCCAGGTCGATCCCGTCGACGATCCCGTCGAGGTTGATGTCGACCGGCAGGCCGTACGCGCCGGTAAGGAGCAACGGCGGCGTGCCGCAGTCACCGACCGCTTTCAAGTCCTGCCCCGGAGGCCGGGTGCCGGAGCCGACGACGACCCGCGCCCACCCGGTCCCGGTCTGCTGCAGCGTCCCGTCGGATTGAACGACGAAGTCCTCGCCGCGCGTCGCCCCGAAGGCGTGCGCCAGCGCCACCACGTCGAAACCGTCGACCCGTCCCGATCGATCGATGTCGACGCGGTCGGTCAGGACATTGAACAGGGTGAACGGCGCCTGGTCGACACGGCTGAAGAAGGCGATCTCGGGGTAGAGGCTGTCGGCATTGATGTTGATGAAACCGGGCTGCGGGAGGTCGAGCTCGTCGTCGATCACGTCGGGATCGAGGGTCGGGTCGGTGTAGAACAGGCCGTTCCCCAATCCCATGTAGATCTGCAGACGGGTCGGGCCGCCCGGGGGGCCCGCGACCGCGACGAGATCGACGAGGCTGTCGCGGTTCAGGTCGAGACTGGTCACGGTCCGGAGATCGGCCGGCGCGGGCAGGGGCGCCGGGTGCCCCGTCGGCGGGACCAGCGGCGATCGCGAGGAGTCGAGAACATTCATGTTGCTGCCGAGGAGAATCCGGATCTCCGACGCTCCCGGCTCGGTGACGGCCAGGAGATCGCTCGTGCCGTCGGGATCGTGGCGCAGCCCGGGGGTGACCGGGTCGCCGGGGAGGGCGCAGGTCGGCTGGTTCACCAGCACCGTGAGCCCGTTGGGATCACCCGCGGCCGGAGCCGCGGGCTGCCGGACGAACGACCCCAGGTTGTTGCCGATGAAGACGGTGACGCCGTCGTCGGCCGATCCGGCGGCGGCACCGCGCGTGGCGACGGCGATGTCCGCCGCGTTGCTGCTGAAACAGGCGCTGAAGATGCAGTCGAGCGAGAAATGCCCGGTCACTGCGGCGGTGGCCCCGGGGAGGAGATCGAGTGGCGACGCGGTCGGCGGGTGCAGGAACCCCGACCCGTCCCCCGCGAGCAGGGTCACGAGGCCGTCGCCGGGATTGGGGATCAGGAGGTCGGGGGGCGGGTTGGCACAGGCGTTGCCGACTCCGTCGCCGTCGGTGTCCCCCTGATCGAGGTTGAGCACCGTGGGACAGTTGTCGAGCGCCTTGGCGATGACGCAGGCGTTCCCCACGCCGTCGCCGTCGTTGTCCTCCTGGTTCGGATTCGGCACGTCGGGACAGTTGTCGATGGCGTTGGTGGCCAGATCCCAGGTCGGGACGCCGTCGAGATCGGGGTCGGCCTGGACGCTGCCGTTCAGGATCTGGCAGGCATCGCCGAGGCCGTTCACGTCGATGTCCTTCTGGTCGAAATTGGCGAAGGTGGGGCAGTTGTCACTGATGTTGGGGATGGTGTCGCCGTCGTAGTCGTTCAGGCCGGCCGCCTTCTTCAGCGCGTTGACGTCGTACTGCGGCACCAGGTCGAAATCGGAATCGAGGTTCGCGCAGGCGGGCGAGGCGCCCGCCACCTGGCAGTGGTCGCCGATGCCGTTCCGGTCCGAATCGCATTGCCCCGTGACCGGGTCGGTGGTCGCCGGATCCCCCGGGATGCAGTTGGTGGGCGTCACGGCGGCGTCCGTGCACACGATGGTGCGTGGGCAGGCCGGGTCGGTCACC
>DATKFL010000212.1:0-4873 GCA_035511355.1 Dongiaceae bacterium | reverse complement strand
GTCGGGCTTCGCGGTCGTGGCGCTCCTGCCGGTGGTGACGCCGGCCGCCGGGGCGGGCCCCGTCGCCCGGCCCGACGCCGCGGCGGCGGGGCGGCGGCGCGCCCTGTACTTCGGACATGCCGGCGCGCTCCTCCTCGCGATCGGCCTGCGGCTCGCGGTGCTCGGCCGACTCGGCCCCGGCGCGGGGATACCGTTCGTCGACAACCCGGCCGCCTCGGCGGGGGCGCTCGTCGGCCGCCTCACCGCGCTGGCCTGCGTCACGCGCTACGCCAGGCTCCTCCTGTGGCCGCGCACGCTCTCGGCCGACTACTCGTACGCGGAGATCCCGCTGGCGACCGGCATCGGCGATCCGCGCGCGCTCGTCGGCCTGGGGCTCGTGATCGGCGTCCTGCTCGTCGGCTGGCGCTTCCGGAACCGCCGGCCGCTCGTCGGAATCGGACTCCTGCTTCTCGCGATCGCCCTGGCCCCGGCCTCGAATCTCGTGGTGTTCGCCGGAACGCTGTTCGCCGAGCGCCTGCTGTATCTCCCGAGCGCCGGGCTGTGTCTTGCGGCGGCGGGGATCGTGATGGCGCTCCCGTTCGGATCCCTCCGACGCGTGGCGGGTCTTCTGGCCTTGCTTCTCGGAGCGCTCGGGCTCCTGAGGACCTGGACCAGGGTCCCGGATTGGCGCGACGACTTCACGCTCTACCGGAGCGCCGCCGCGGCCTCTCCGAGGAGCACGCGCATCCACTACAACCTCGGGAACGCCTGGCTGCGTCAGGACCGTTTCGCGGACGCGGAGGCCGAGTATCGGCGGGCGATCGAGATCTACCCCGACTTCGCCGACGCGCGCGCCAATCTCGGACTGAGTCTCCTGCAACAGGGAAGGGCGGAGGAAGCGCGGACCGTCCTGGCCGCCGTGGTGGAGCGTCTCCCCGGGAACGCCGAGGTGGCGGTCAACCTCGGTTCGGCGCTGCGCGCGCTCGGCCGCGGGGGCGAGGCCGAAGCCCAGTTCGAGCGCGCCCTGGCGATCGATCCCGGGACCGCGAGCGCCTGGAACAATCTCGGGTCGCTGCGTCTCCAGCGTGGCGACGCGCCCGGCGCGGTGGAGGCGCTCGGTCGGGCCGCGGCCGCCGCGCCCCGGGTGGCGATTTACCAGGTCAACCTGGGAGACGCGCTGCTCGCCGCCGGCCGGCGCGAAGAGAGCCTGCGCGCGTTCGACGCCGCCGGCCGGCTCGACCAGGTCACCCCCGAGGTGCGGCGCGCGGTGGGGGAGGCGGCGCTCGAGCGCGGCGACGCGGCGACCGCCCGGCGCGAGTTCGAGGCGGCGGCCGGGGGCGCGCCGCCCTCGGCGCGCGCCGCCAACTTCCTGGGCTTTCTCGCAAGCCGCGCCGGAGATGCGGAGGCGGCGATCGGCTGGTACGACCGCGCGGTGTCGATCGACCCGACGCTCGCGGATGCGCACCGGAACCTGGCGATCCTGCTCGCGCCGCGGCCGGCCGAAACCCGCCGCGCCGCGCTCCACCTGCGTCGATCGCTCGAGCTCGATCCGCACCAGGCGGACGCCGCGGGGGCGCTCGCGATGCTCAAGGACCTGGAAAGCCGGATTCGCTGAGGGCGGGCGGAGGGCTCGAGGGACGAAGGCGCGCGGCGGAGCCGCGCCGCTTCAGTGGGCGGCGCCGGCCGCGGCGGGGCGTTTCGCGGCCCCGGCCGGCTCATCGCTCTTCTGACCGGCCAGCTCTTCCTGGATCATCTTCTTGAAGCCTTCGAAGGAGCGGTCCTGCACCCGGCGGCCGTTCACGAAGATCGTCGGGGTGCCGAGGACCTTCGCCGAGGCCCCGTCGGCCGCGTCCTTCTGGATCACCGGCTCGAACTTGCCGGTCTGCAGCGCCCGGTCGAAGTCGGTCTGGTTCAACCCCACCTCTCCGACCCATTTGCGCAGGTTCTGATCGTTGATCGAGGTGAAATTCTGGAACAGGCGATCGTGCAGCTCCCAGAACTTTCCCTGGCTGTTGGCGAACAGGGCGGCGGCCGCAGCCTGGCGGGCGTACGGATGGATGTTGAGCGGATACTGCTTGTAGACCAGCTGCACATCCTTCGGGAAGGCCTTGAGGACCTGGTCGAGGGTTTTCTGCAGCTCGGCGCAATAGGGGCACTGGAAATCGGAGAATTCGACCAGGCGCACCGTCGCCGTCTTCGGGCCGCGCATCGGGCTGTTGGTGACGTCGATGTTGTAGATCATGCCGGTGTCGTCCGGCATCTTCGCCTCGACGAAGGTGGCCGCCTTGGCCTCGAGCACCTTGGTGACCGCGGCTTCGTCCTTCCCCTCGCGGATCGCGTCGACCACGGTGCGCGCGAAAATCAGGCTCCGCCGGCAGGAGTTCGGCATGTCGCGGCGGCACTGCGCGACCGTCTTGGAGCAGCCGCAGTTGCAGGCGTTGGCGTTCATCACCCGGAGGGCCATCTTCTTCTGCCCCTCGGTGAGCCCGGTGAAATCGATTTCCTTGATGTCGGCGACGTCGGTCACCGCCGGCGTGTCGGCCGCGGCGGCGGGGGCCGGAATCACGAGAAGCGCGCCGGCGAACGCGACGAAGGCCATGGTGTGGCGGACGGTCATGATCAGGTGATCCCCCCCGGAACCTGAGAATTCTACGCGGCGATCTCCAAAAGTCAAGAAAAGGCAGGCGCTTGCAGCGCGTGCGTTCCTTCCTATATTGGAAGTCGGCCGCCCTCTGGCCCGCTGAGGAGGTCCCGCGTGAGCCACGACCCCAGGATGGCCCGCCCCGCCGTGCGGTGGGTGCTCCTGCTGGCCACCGCCGTCCTGCTCCTGCCGCCGGGAAGTGGCGCGCGGGCCGGCCTGGTGGACCATGTGGTGCTGGGGATCTTCTTCGCCAGCAACCTCGTCGTCACCTTCCTGCCGAAGTCGGCGCGCAATTCGCCGCGCCTCGATTACGCCCTCGTCATCGCCGACACCTTCCTCGTGTCGACGGCCCTGTTTCACGCGGGGATCGACGGCGGGCGGTTCGTGACGGTCTTCTTCCTGGTGCTCCTGCTCTCCGCGATCGGCACCGACCTGCCGCGGCTCCTGGTCGGCGCGACGCTCGTGGCCGGGGTCTACCTGTACCTGGTCTCGAGCCAGTCCGAAGGCGCCGGGTTCGCGACCCTCATGACCCGCGTGCCGTTCCTGTACGTGGTGGCGCTCTACTATGGCCGGCTCGCGCTTCAGGTGCGCGAGCAGGGGGAGCGGCAGCGCCGCACCGATCGCGAGAAAGCCGAGCTGCAGGCCTTCCTCGAGGTGGCCTCGGCCACCACCTCGACGCTGGACCTGCACGAGGTGCTGTTCGTCGTGGCGCAGCGGGTGGCGCGCATGGTCAACGCGTTGCGCTGCTCCATCCTGCAGGTCGACGCCGCCGCCTCCACCTGCCGCGTGCTGGCCTCGAGCGACGACCCGGCGGTGGTCGACCTGAACCTCGATCTGCGCAAGTACCCGGAGGTGCGCCTGGCGATCGAGACCCGCCGCCCGGTGGTGATCCACGACATCGCGAGCGAGCGGCTGCTCGACCCGGTGCGCGATTCGATCGCGCGTCTCGGTTTCGGCTCGATCCTGGTCCTGCCGCTGATGCATGGGGATAACCTTCTCGGCATGCTGTTCCTGCGCGCGGCGCGCGACGGTCGTCCGTTCAGCGCGGCGGAGATCGCCTCCTGCCAGGTGGTGGCGCACGCCTCGGCGAACGCCCTCCGGAACGCGATGCTGCACGACGAGGTGCGCGCCGAGGCGCGCACCCGCCGCGAGACCTCCGCCAAGCTGCAGAACATCCTCGACCACTCGCCCGACCTGATTCTCGGGTGCGACGCCGCCGGGCGGATCGTGGAGTTCAGCAGCGGCGGCGAGACGCTCCTGGGAATCGGGCGCGAGGAGGCGATGGGGCACCGCCTCGAGGAGTTCTTTCCCGAGCCGGAGGCGCGCGCCCGCCTCGGCCGTCTCCTGCGCCAGGGCGACTCGATCCGGAACTTCGAGACCTCGGTCCGGCATCGCGACGCCAGCCTGCGGGACGCCCTGGTCGCCGCGACCCCGCTGCGCGACGAAACCGGCGCGCCGCGCGGCGCGGTGGCGATCGTCCAGAACATCACCGAACTGAAGACGGCGCGCAATCACCTGGTGCAGGCCGAGAAACTGACCGCCCTGGGCGAGGTGGTCAGCGGGGTGGCGCACGAGCTCAACAATCCGCTCGCCGGAGTCCTCGGCTACGCGCAGCTCCTGATGCGCGACGAGATGGACGGCCGGCAGAAGCGCGCCACCGAGCGCATCCTCGATTCGGCCCTGCGGTGCCAGAAGATCGTCCAGAACCTGCTCGCCTTCTCGCGCCGCTACCCGTCGGAGAAGCGCACCCTGGGGCTCAACGGGCTGGTGGAGAAGGCGCTCGACCTGAAGGAGTACGACCTGCGCGCCAACCGCATCCGCGTGGTGCGCAATCTCCAGGAAGACCTGCCGCGCACCCTGCTCGACTTCACCCAGGTGCAGCAGGTCCTGCTCAACCTGATCCACAACGCGCAGCAGGCGATGAGCGCGCACCGCGGCGAGGGGACGCTCACGGTGATGACCCGGGACGTCGGCGGCGCGCTCCAGCTGCGGGTCATCGACGACGGGCCGGGGATCGATCCCGGCGAGGCGGAGCGCCTGTTCGAGCTCTTCTACCGCTCGCCGAGCACCGCGAACGCGACGGCCGGGGCGGGGATCGGCCTGTTCGTCTGCGCCCGGCTCGTTCGGGCGATGGGCGGTCGCATCTGGGCGCGGGGTCTACCGAGCGGCGGCGCCGAGTTCGGCTTCGCCTTGCGGGTCATGCACGAGGACTGACGACTCACCACCAGCCGCGGCTGCGCGCCACGGCGAGGA
>DATKFL010000211.1:0-2179 GCA_035511355.1 Dongiaceae bacterium | reverse complement strand
ACGATTAACGCGCCGCGTGTCTCTGGGCGCCTCGCCAAACGAATGGAGGAGACTATTGAGCGATGTACCTCCACTCTAGCGATTCGGCCCGACTTCCGATATCGGTTAGCCGTGGAGAAGGATGGGAAGCCGGTCGCTGTGTACTATTTCACCAGGTTTGGTGAGATTTTTGACAGCACTGGACGGTGTGGCTTGGCGCAGGACCGGACTGTATATGACGAGTTGTGGCGCGAGGTAGATGCGAAGACGAGGATTGGTCGCGTTCCAGCCAAGAACTAACAGCCCGCGGACAGATGTGAAATGTCTTCCAGCGCTTTCCTGTGGGAGTCAAGTAGAGCCCAGCCCCTGTGTCTTGGCTCCTGGTCTCGCACCGCGGACTCAGCTGCATGAGGAGTTCGGTTCGGTCGGCTTCGAGCCGCATACAACCGCTGTCCTAGACGTACGCGCCCGTGGTGGGGTAGTGAGGAGCGCTCCTTGACGTCCCCTTGAGGGCGCGATAGCCTCCGCTGCCGATGGCGACCCTCACCAGCAAAGTCGACACCCGCTCCGAAGCGTTCAAGAAGAACGCCGCACACCATCGGCGGCTTGCCGACGAGCTCCGCGACCGTCTCGAGGCGGTGCGCCAGGGGGGATCGGCACAGGCCGTGGCGACGCAGAAGAAGCGCGGCAAGCTCCCGGCGCGCGAGCGGGTGGCGAAGCTGCTCGACCCCGACACCCCGTTTCTGGAGTTGTCGGCGCTCGCGGCGCACGGGCTGCACGGCGGCGAGGCGCCGGCGGCGGGAATCATTACCGGCGTCGGGCGAATCTCCGGCCGCGAATGCCTGATCGTCGCCAACGACCCGACGGTCAAGGGCGGCACCTACTTCCCCGAAACGATCAAGAAGCATGTCCGGGCGCAGGAAGTGGCGCTCGACAACCAGTTGCCCTGCGTCTACCTCGTCGACTCGGGCGGCGTCTTCCTGCCGCTGCAGGCGGAAGTCTTCCCGGACGCCGGGCACTTCGGGCGCATCTTTTATAACCAGGCGCGCATGTCGGCGGCCGGGATTCCCCAGGTCGCCGTGGTCCTCGGGATGTGCACCGCCGGCGGCGCCTACGTCCCGGCGATGTCGGACGAGAACATCATCGTCAAGGGGGCCGGCACTATCTACCTCGCCGGACCGCCGCTGGTGAAGGCGGCGACCGGCGAAGAGGTCAGCGCCGAGGATCTGGGCGGCGGCGAGATGCACTCGCGGGTCTCCGGCGTGACCGATCACCTCGCCGCCGACGAGGCGGAGGCGCTCGCCCGGGCGCGCGAGGTGGTGGCGCACCTCAACACCGTGAAGCGGGTCGACCTCGACGTCGCTCCGCCGGAAGAGCCGCTCCATCCGCCCGAGGAGATCGCCGGCGTGCTGCCCGTGGACAACAAGCACCCGTACGACGTGCGCGAAGTGATCGCGCGCCTGGTGGACGGCTCGCGGCTGCACGAGTTCAAGGCGAACTACGGCCCGACTCTGGTCACCGGGTTCGCGCGCCTCTGGGGTTACCCGATCGGCATCGTCGCCAACAACGGCGTCCTGTTCAGCGAGAGCGCGCTCAAGGGAGCGCATTTCGTCGAGCTCTGCCAGAAGCGCGGGGTGCCGCTCCTGTTCCTGCAGAACATCACCGGCTTCATGGTCGGCAAGCGCTACGAGCAGGGGGGGATCGCCAAGGACGGCGCCAAGATGGTGCAGGCGGTGGCGACCGCGACGGTGCCGCGCCTGACCGTGATCATCGGCGCCTCGCACGGCGCCGGGAACTACGCCATGTGCGGGCGCGCCTATGCGCCGCGCTTCCTGTTCACCTGGCCGAACGCGCGCATCTCGGTGATGGGGAAGGAGCAGGCGGCGAGCGTCCTGGTGCAGGTGAAGCGCGAGCAGATGGAGCGCGACGGGAAGACGCTCAAGCCGGCCGAGGCGGAGGCGATCGCCAGGCCGGTCCTGGAGAAGTACGAGATCGAGGGCGATCCCTACTACGGCAGCGCGCGGCTCTGGGACGACGGCATCATCGACCCGGCCGACACCCGGCGCGTCCTGGCGCTGGCGTTGTCGGCGGCGCTCAACGCCCCCATTACCTCCGGCCCGGCGCCGGTTTTCAGGATGTGAGGTGAGGGGATGCGCGGCATGAGGGGCCTCCCGAGATGAAGACGATCGCGATTACCGGC
>DATKFL010000210.1:0-2585 GCA_035511355.1 Dongiaceae bacterium | reverse complement strand
CCGAGGTGAGCTCGGTGTCGACGGCGGAGACCACCTGCACGACGGACGACGCCGTCGCCGGCATGGCGGCGGGGGTCGCCGCGGTCTCGAGCTTCTTGCCGCAGTTGGAGCAGAAGGCGGCCCCGGGCTCGATCGGGGCCTTGCAGTAGGGGCAGACGGCATCCGCGGTCGCCGGTGCGGCCAGGGCCGGCGCCAGCAGGGCGACGATCAGGAGGAGCCCGAATGCCAGGCCTCGCCGCCACGGGTCGCTCAGCGTCAGTGTCATGGGACCTCTCAGAAGACGGGTGGTGCGAGGATGTCGGGATACCCGTTGACATACCTTCGGTAGGCCTTCTCCCCGTCGGCGGTGCGAACCTCGATGACCACGGAGTACGACGAAGCGTAGCGGCGGTCGCCCGGCGGCTTGTCGGAGAAGATCTCCTTGAAGTTGTTGCGGAAGAAATCGTCGAGCGCGCGCGACGTCCGCACCGACTTGTCGTTGAGCCCGATGACCTGATCCCCGTTGCGCCAGCGGCTTTTTTCGCCGCGCCCGCCGCGCACGACGTTGCTCACCACGAGGCCCTGAGGCCCCGAGCCGCCGTCCTTGACCTCGCGGATGGTCAGCTCGAGCGTCTCCTCCATCTCCTCGATGGGATCGAGCAGGATGCGGTCGGGGCGCGTGATCGGCGGGACGCTGACCTTCAAGGTGCCGCCGGCACCGCGCTGCAGGCTGAGCTCGATGCCGGCGCCGCCGGGCGACGCCTTGAGGAGCGAGCTGCCGGCGTCGTGCACACCCGACACCGACTGGCCGTTGACCGCGAGGAGGAGATCGCCGGGCTTCACGCCCGCCTTCTCCGCCGGTGACCCGGGGATGAGGAAGGCGACAAGCGGTTTCGCGGACGCCGCATCGAGCCCGAACTTGGCGCGCCGGCGGTCGTCCGGCGCCACCAGCCCGACGCCGAAATACGGGCGCGCCGGCCGTTCGTTCTTGAGGAGCGAGGCGATGATCGGATCGACCCCGGCGAGCGGCAGCGCGAAGGTCAGCCCGTCCGCCTGGGCGCCGAGGATCATGCCCGCGAGCCGGCCGTGCTCATCGACCAGCGCCCCGCCGGCGCAGCCCTCCTCGATCGCGTGATCGGTACGCAGGAGATCCTCGAACGACACCATCGACGTCCCGGTTTGCCCGGTCGCGGTCACATGCCCGCGGTGCATCGAGGCGGGGAGGAAGCGAACCACGTCGTCCTCGAATTCGACCGGGTAACAGACCGCCCAGGCGGGCTCGCCGTTCGCGGGTGGCGCGGCCGCCGACTCCACGTCGGGAAGGCCGGCCCCCTGGGCGCGCAGGACCCCGATCCCCGAAGGCAGGTCGTACCCCACGATCGAGGTGGCGATCTCGCGGTTGTTGAACGCCAGCATTCGCGTCCGGCTCTCGTCGGCGCCGATCAGCGCGCGCGCGTTGGTCAGGTAGAGGCCGGGGCCGCCGTACGGGATCGCGGTCGCATGCCAATTGCGGCGCCCGCCGACGACGACGCGCACGGTTCCCTGCACGACCGTCTGCAAGCGGCGCTCCTCGGTGGAGCCCACCAGCGAGGTCATGTCCCATCCGCAGGCGGCGCAGTAGTGCCAGTCCATGTCGCACAGGTAACCGCAGCGCGGGCAGGCGGCGCGCCGCGCCGGCGGCGGCGGCTTCGGGGTCGCCGGCGCGGATCCCCCGCCCGGGTTCGGGGGCGGTGGCGGGATCGGCGACTGCGCCCGGACAGGCGACAGCGCCTGGAGGGCGAGGAGAAGCGCCGCGCCGAGCGCGGTCACGAGCGCCGGCCACGCGGCCGCGCGGCGCGCGCGCCTAGAGGATGAAGGCCCAGAGCTCATCGAATGCCACCGCCGCAATCGGCGCGAAGACGAAGTCGGTGTCGAAGGCCGCCGCCATGCGACCGCCGACGTGCGATCGCTCGAGAGCGCGCGCCAGGTCGGCGCGCGAGTGGACCGGGAACGGCTTCGCCCGGGTGCGGTACCAGTTGAGGTTGAGGTCGGTTTCCGGCCAGTCGCCCCCAGGGACCACGCTCTTCACGACGCTGCCGTCGTAAAGCCCCGGCGAGTGGCGTGATCGAAACGGGTCGCGGATGATCACGGTGCCCATCTTCGGATCTTCATCGAATCGGATCCTGAGATACCCCTCGAGCTCGGCCACCGGATCGATGCGCGGCGCCGCCGGCCGCAGAGCGGTCGTGACCTTGATCTCGGTCGGCTTGCCGCCGCGCTCGACGTTCAGGACGATGGCCATCGCCGGGCCGACGCTCGACACCGCTTCCTGGAGCAGGTAGGACGAGCCGGTCGCCCGGCCATTGATGCCGAGGACGACATCTCCCGGCTTGATCCCGGCCGTCTCGGCGGGGGTGCCGGGGATCACGTAGTTGACGACCATGCCGTCGGAGCGCGTCAGGCCGTACTTCGCCTTGGTGTCGGCGTCGACGTACTTCACGGTCACGCCGACGTAGCCGCGATCGTAGGTGCCGTCCCGCTGCAACTCGCCGATGACCGTCCTGGCCATGAGCGAGGGGATGGCGTACCCCTGGCCCTTCTCGGAGCCGAAGGTGATGTCGGTGATC
>DATKFL010000209.1:0-5822 GCA_035511355.1 Dongiaceae bacterium | reverse complement strand
CCTACTGGCACGGTCTGTTCGGCGGCATCTACTACAACCATCTCCGCCACGCGCTGTACCACGAGGTGCTCGAGTCCGACGCGCGCCTGCGGGCGCGCGAGCGCCGGCCGGTCTCGGTCGAGGCGGTCGACTTCGACGGCGATCGCGAGACCGAGGTGGTGATCCGGGCCGGGCGGCTGCAGGCCTTCTTCCGCCCCTCGGATGCCGGGGTGCTCGCCGAGCTCGACGACCTCGCGACCCGGTTCAACGTCACCAACGTCATCTCGCGCTGGCGCGAGTCGTATCACGCCGGGGCCGACCTGACCCACGCCGGCGAGGGGGAAGGGGGCGTGGCGTCGCCGCACGAGCAGGCGGTCGGGATCAGCGCCGCCGATCTCGCCGGGCGGGCCTTCGACACGCTGCCGCTCCGGAGCCTGCGCGACTTCGCCGCGACCGGAGCGCTCGATCCCGCCCGGCTGACCCGTTTCGAGGGAATGACGCTCGCCTCCGGCCGGCCCGATTCGTGGCAGCCGACGGCGCACGGTTTCACGATGCACGTCCGCCGCCCCGGCCTGGCGTTCGAGCGCACCGTCGCCGCCGATCCGGAAGGGTCCCTGCAGATCGCCTGGAACCTGGACGAGGTGCGGGGCGACTGGTTCGGCACCCTCCTGGCGCTGTCGCTCCTGACGCCGCGCGACGCCGACCGGTCGCGATGGGTGACCGCCGCCGGCGCGACCACCACCGACGACCCCGGCGACCGGCTCGACCGGCCGGCGGTGAGCGGATTCGGCCTCGAGGATCGCGTCTTCGGCTTCCGTCTCGAGGTCGCCGCCGACCCGCCGGTGCATCTGGTGGCGGCGCCGGTCGAGACCCTGCAGCGCGCGGAAGTCCGCTTCGAATCGGCTTATCAGGGGACGATCTTTGCGCTATGCTGGCGCGCCCCGGGAGAGTCGGAGCCGCCCTCCGCCGCCGCCCGCCGGCCGCGTCTGATCCTCCGTTTCACGGACGCGCGACCGGGGAAGCCCTGACGAGGTGACTGTCGTGCATCGCGCCGATCCCGAGTTGCGCAAGGATCCGGTGCTGGGCCGCTGGGTGATCATCGCCGGCGAGCGCAGCCAGCGCCCGAATCCGTTCCGGCGCTACGGCACCACCCTTCCCGCGCAGGAGCCCTGCCCGTTCTGCCCGGGTCACGAGTCGATGACCCCGAAGGAGGTCCTCCTCTACGAGGGAGGATCGGGGGGCGGCGCCGCGGACGGCGGCACCGGGGGCGCCGGCTGGCAGGTGCGCGTCGTCCCGAATCTCTTCCCGGCGCTCCGGATCGAGGGGACGCACGACAAGCGCGGCGAAGGGCTGTACGACATCATGCGCGGCATCGGCGCGCACGAAGTGGTGATCGAGACGCCGCGGCACGATCAGGACCCGGCCTCGTTCGCGCGCGCGCAGATGGCCGAGGTGGTGCGCGCCTGGCGCGAGCGGATGATCGACCTCCTGCGCGACACCCGCTTCCAGTACGTGATGATCTTCAAGAACCACGGCCAGGCGGCGGGCGCCAGCCTCGCGCACGCCCACTCGCAGATCATCGCGCTCCCGGTCACCCCGGCGCGCATCGAGATGGAGCTGACCGGCACGGCGCGCTATTTCGACTATCGCGGCCGCTGCATCTACTGCGACATCCTCACGCAGGAGCTGGCCGACGCGAAGCGGCTGGTCGCCGAGAACGCCGACTTCGTCGCCTTCGCGCCGTTCGCGTCGCGATTCCCTTTTGAAGTGACCATCCTGCCGCGGCGGCACGAGCCGCTGTTCCAGTCGCTGACGCCCGATCTCACCATGACCTTCGCCGAGATCCTGATCGACGTGCTGCGGCGCTACAAGCTGGCGCTCAACGACCCGCCCTACAACGTCGTCGTGCACACGGCGCCACCCGGTCACCCGCACCCCGATCGCTATCACTGGCAGGTCGAGGTCCTCCCGAAGCTGACCGAGGCCGCGGGGTTCGAGTGGGGGAGCGGCTTCTTCATCAACCCGACGCCCCCGGAAGAGGCGGCGCGCGCGCTCCGGGAGCTGGAGCGGGTGATGGACGTTCCGGACGGGCACCTCCTCCCCGAATCGGCGCGCTGAACCCGGTGCGACCGCTTTCGATCTGGATGACCGCCGCCGAGGTCGCGCCGTACGCGCAGACCGGCGGTCTCGCCGACGTCCTGCGCGCGCTGCCGCCGGCGCTCGCGAAGCGCGGGCATGAGGTGAAGGTCATCCTGCCGGCCTACGGCGGCATCGATCGCCGGGGGTTCGCCTTCGACCCGGCCGAGGATCATCTCGACGTTCCGGTAGGGATCGCCCGCGTCCCGGTGCGCACCGTGTCGCGCCGGCTCGCCGAGCGGGTGACCCTGACGCTCCTGGTCAACGAGGAGCTCTTCGGCCGGCGCGGCTACTACGGCACCGGCGGCGGGGACTTCCCCGACAACGCCCGCCGTTTCTCGTGCCTCGCCGCCGCGACCGTCGCGCTCGCGGCGCGCGCCGCGCGCACTCCGGACGTCCTGCACGGCCACGACTGGCACGCCGGGCTCCTGCCGCTGTTCGCGCGCGCCGCGCGCGGCTGGCGGGACGGTCGGGCCCCGCGCACCGTGCACACCATCCACAACATGGGTTACCAGGGGCACTTCGCCGACCGGGACATCGACTGGGTGGCGCCGGCCGGACGGCTCCGCGAGGCGGTCTTCCGCACCGAGGGGATCGAGTACCGCGGCGGGATCAACTACATGAAGGCGGCGCTGGTGTACGCCGATCGGATCACCGCGGTCAGCCCGCGCTACGCCTGGGAGATCACGACCCGCGAGGGAGGGTTCGGCCTCCAGGATGTGGCGCGGCAGCGCGGCGCGGCGCTCTCCGGGATCCTGAACGGCGCCGATTACGACCGCTGGGACCCGGCGCGCGATCCGCACCTCGCCGAGCGCTACGACGCGCGCTCGCTCGATCGCAAGGAGGCCTCGCGCGCGGCGCTGCGCGCGGCGTTCGGGCTCGGGGAGGAGGAGCCGGCGCGCCCGATCCTCGGGGTCGTGTCGCGACTCGTCGATCAGAAGGGGATCGATCTGGTGCTCGAGGCGTCGCCGTGGCTCCTCCGGAACGGCGCCGATCTCGTGGTGCTCGGCTCCGGCGACCCGCGCCTGGTCGAGGGGCTCGAGAATCTCCGCCGCATCCACCCGACGCGGGTCGGCGTCTTCATCGGCTTCAACGAGGCGCTGTCGCACAAGGTGGTCGCCGGGAGCGATCTCCTGCTCATCCCGTCGCGCTACGAGCCGTGCGGGCTCGTGCAGATGCACGCCATGCGCTACGGCACGATCCCGGTCGTGCATCGGACCGGCGGTCTCGCCGACACGGTGCGCGACGAAGGGGAGCAACCGGGTCGGGGGACCGGGTTCGTCTTCGACGGCGTCGACGCCGGCTCCCTGGCGTACGCCGTCGAGCGCGCCGTGACCCTGCGCGCGACCGAGCCACCGAGGTGGGAGGCGCTCCGGTCGCGGGCGGTGGCGGCCGATTTCTCGTGGGATCGGTCGGCGGCCGAATACGAGGCGCTCTATCGCTCGCTTTGAATCCGCCGCCCGCCGGGCGCATCGAAGCGGTGTACGGGGGCCGGGGCGTTTCGCCAGGCCGACCCGGACCGCACTCTAAGGAGGCGTCCATGGCCTTGCTACCGCGCCTTTTCCTCCTCCGCCCCCTGATGCTGACCGTGGCCTCGAGACTCTCCTGGCTGCCGCCGCTGGTGGCCCGGATCACCGTCGGCTGGGTCTTCGTGCTCTCGGGATGGGGGAAGCTGCACGCGCTGCCGGACATCGTCGAATACTTCCGCACGCTCGGCATCCCGGCGCCGGAGATCCAGGCGCCGTTCGCCTCGGGAACCGAGCTGGTCTGCGGGGCGCTCCTCCTCATCGGGCTGGCGACGCGGTTCGCCGCCGTGCCGCTCATGGTCGTGATGACGGTCGCGATCATGACCGCGCGCCTCGAGGAGCTGACCTCGGCCGGGGCGCTCTTCGGCTTCATCGAGTTCGCCTACATCGCGCTCCTGCTCTACCTCGCGGTCGCGGGGCCGGGACCGCTGTCGCTCGATGCCCTGATCCTGCGCTCGAGCCGCCGCGACGGAAGCCCGAGCCTATAATCGCCGTCGGCCTGGCGGCCGACCGCGACCGGGGGAGGGTGGGCCGCCGCCGGCGGAGGCAACATGACGGCGCGGTGGCATGACACGCGATCGAGACTCCTGGCAGGAGCGGTCGTCCTGGCGGCGACCGCCGCGACGACCCCCGGGCGCGCCGCCGACCCGCCCCCGGTGCCGGTCCCGTTCATCGAGACCTCCCGCAGCGAGCTGGTGCTGATCGAGATCTACGCCACCGACAGCAAGGGAAACCCGGTCCGCGACCTGAAGGCCTCCGAGTTCACCGTGCGGGTCGACCACGACTCGCTCCCGAAGAAGATCGAGTCGCTCGAGTGGATCGAGGCGGCGACCGCGCCGGGAGGGGCGGCGCCCCCCGCCGCCCAGGTGGCTGAAGGGAAGGAGGGGTCTCCGACCGTCGCCCCGGCGACCACCGACACCGCGCCGACCGCGCACCGCGATCGCCCGCGCCGGTTCCTGCTCTTTTTCGAGGACTCGACTTCGTCGCCGACCCAGATGACCGCCGCCCGCCGGTCGGCGATCGCGTTCCTCGATCGACCGGGGCTCGCGGGGGATCAGTTCGGCATCGCCTCGTACACCGAGAAGAAGAAGCTCCAGATTCTCCAGGAATTCACGGACGATCGCGCGCTCCTGCGGAGCGTCCTGGAGAAGAGCGCCGCCGACTCGTCGCGATTCTCGACCTACTCGTCCGAACGGATCGCGCGCCGCGACGAGATCCAGAACAAGAAGAGCGAGAACTACATCAACGGGATGCTGGGTGGGGTGCCCGGCGCGGCGTCGGATTCCGGAACGATCACTTCGGACCAGACCAAGCGGACCTACGCCACCGAAGATTCCATGCGCATGGGGCGGATCGTCAACACCATGAAGCTCCTGGTCGACGCCCTGGCGCCCTGGCCCGGGTACAAGGCGATCGTCTTCATCGGCGAGGGGGTTCCGGAGAACTCCGGCGACGACTACGGGCTCAACGACGCGCGCCTGTCGATCGACTCGGAGCTCAGCAGTCTCTCGTTCGCCGCCGGCGGCTCGAACGTCACCCTGCACGCGATCCAGGTCTCGGGGGTCGCGGCGGGGGACGTGCAGCAGGTGGCGGCCGCCTCCCGCCGCTCCAACGCGCTCGCCAACCTGGCGCTCGACACCGGCGGGGTGAACCTCGCCACCAACGACTTCACCGCCGCCTTCTCCACTGTCGAGCACAGCGCGGCCGGCTACTACCTCCTCTCGTTCACCCCGGACGGCCCGCCGGACAACCAGTACCACTCGGTGGCCCTCAAGGTGGCGCGCCGCGGCGTGACCATCCGCTACCGCCGCGGCTTCTTCCGCTACCGCGCCGAGGAGCTGCGCACGCGCGCGATCCAGGCGGCCTACGTCGCGCCCGAGCTGCACCGCGGGATGGGGGTCGACCTGGCGATCGTGCCGGGGCCGCGCACCGGGCACGATCGGGTCTATGACCTGGTCCTGTACGTGCCGCCGGGACGGCTGCTCTTCCTGCCGCAACCGGGCGGCCCGGCGGCGCGGCTCGAGGTCGGGATCGTGGCGTTCGACGCCGGCGGCGGGGAGACGCTCCGGCTGGCGCGCCGCATCCGGGTCGCTCCCGAGGCGCAGAACCTCGTCGAGGCGGCGACCTCGGGGTTCGACCTCTACACCCGCGTCCTCCTGCCGGATCGCTCGCAGACGATCA
>DATKFL010000208.1:0-3907 GCA_035511355.1 Dongiaceae bacterium | reverse complement strand
GAGCACGCGCGTGCGGATGTCCGCCGCCCGCTGCTCCAGGCCCAGGTATTGATCCTTGAGCCCGAGGCCGTCATACGACAGCCCCATGATTTCGAGCATGTCGGCCTGCATCTCCGGCTGGGCCGCCATCTCGCGATCGATGCTCCCGACGGCGCGATCGAGGAGCTCGCGGGCGGTGACCTTGTCACCCCGGGCCGCGCCCGGGTCGGAGATCCTGAACAGGTTGTTCAGGAACTGCGCGACCTGCCCCTTGGTCTCCGCTTCGCGCGTGGCGCGGCGCTCCGCCCGGCGGGCGCGGGTCAGTCCGACGCTCGTCCCGATCAACCCGGCCAGAAGGCCCGCGATCATCACCGAGGCGGCGACCACGCCCAGGCGGTGCCGCCGCACGAACTTGCCGACGAGGTACGCCCGGGACGGCGCGTGCGCCTGGACCGGCTCGTGCCGCAGATATCGCCGGAGGTCCTCGGCCAGGTCGGAAGGGGACCCGTACCGCCGCGCCGGCTCCTTCTCGAGCGCGCGCATCGTGATCCGATCGAGGTCGCCCTGGAGCTCGCGACGGAGCCCCTTCGGCTCGGCGCCACGCCGCCGCGCCGCCTCGGGCGCGCGATCCCCGAGCGCGGCCAGGCGGGCGCTCGGCCGCGGCGGATCGAATTCCCGGATTCGCCGCCGCACCTCGTCGGAGTCCCTGTCCCCGGCGTCGCCGAACTCGAACGGCCGCACCCCGACCAGGAGCTCGTACAGCATCTCGCCGAGGGAGTAGACGTCGGAGCGGGTGTCGACGTCCTGGTGTCGGAGCGCCGCCTGCTCCGGGCTCATGTAGGCGGGCGTGCCGAGCATCATCCCCTGCTCGGTCTGGAGCGTGCGATCGGTGAGGCGTTGCGAGAGCGCCTTGGCGATCCCGAAGTCGATGATGCTGACCGTGGCACGCCCGTCGCGTTCGCGCACCAGCACGTTCGAGGGCTTCAGGTCGCGGTGGATGATCGCCTTCTGGTGCGCATGCTGCACGCCGTCGCACAGTTGCAGGAACAGGTCGAGGCGGTGCGCGGTGTCGAGGCGCTTCGCGTCGCAGTAGCGGGTGATCGGCTCCCCGTCGACGAACTCCATCGCGAAGAACGGCCGCCCGTCGTCGGTCGTGCCGGCGTCGTAGACCGCGGCGATCGCCGGATGGCTCATCAGCGCGAGCGCCTGCCGCTCCGCCTCGAAACGGGCGACCACCTGGTCGGTGTCCATGCCCCGGCGGATCAGCTTCAGCGCCGCGGTCTGGCGCAGTCCGCCGCCGGTCCGCTCGGCGAGGTGCACGACCCCCATGCCACCTTCTCCCAGCGGGCGCAGCAGCCGCCAGGCACCGACCTGATGCCCGGCGCCGTCGGTCGACCCGGGCGGTGCATCCTCCGGCATCCCGATCGAGAGCGTCCCCGCCCGCTGGCCGGCCGCCTCTTCGAGGAAGGAGCCGGCGTCCCGATCGGCGGCCAGCAGGGCCTCGACCTCGGCGCGCAGTCCGGCGTCGTCCGGGCAGGCGCGCTCGAGCCAGCCGCGACGCTGGTCCGCGGGCAGGTCGAGGGCCTCGTCGAGCAGCGCGGAGAGGCGTTGCCAGCGCTCGGGTGAGAGGTCGTCCTGCATGGTCACCCCGGGGGGGGCGTTGTCGGGGGGACACGCCGCCCCATGGCAGGGATTGTCACCCCGCCGCCCGCGGATCCGAACACCGAATTCGAGCCGGCCGTGCGTTGAGCCCCGCGCACGCCGTGGCCCCGATGGCGGGCCGATGCCGTTTCGTTCATCGAGACGCCGCGCGGGGGCCAACCGGCCCGCCGCCGGCGCGAGGAGGGCATCATGCAGAAACAAGGACGAAGGCGGCTCGGATGGGCGATCGCGGCGCTGGGAATCCTGGCGTTCGGCGGCGGGAATGGAGTGCGCGCCCAGGCGATCCCGGCGGGCGACACACTGATCGAGGGGACGATCCGGATCTCCGGCTGCACCGTGCCGGCCGCGAATCTCCTGGTTCGCGCCCGGCCCGTCCGCGCGCCGCAGGCCTGGAGTGGGGAAACCCACCTGCGTCGCGCGACAGCGGGTGAAGCGCCCGGCGAGTTCGGCTTTCTGATCGATGGCCTCGAGCCGGGTGTCCCCTACCGCGTCGGGGTCCGATTGTCCGGTGCGAGCGCCAGGACCTGCCCGCAGATCGCCTGGAGCGCCGATCGCGACCCGCTGGTGCTCACCGGCGGCTCGCCGCTCGTCTTCCACGGCTACGCGGTGCGTTCGTCGATCGAGGTCCTGGCCACCACCGAAGGCCGCGCCCGGGGCCCCGAGCCGGTCGATGTCTCCGGCGGCGTGATCGTGCACGCTCCGAAGGAGCTCTGGGTCGGTGCCGACGCTCTCGATTTCCGCAATCCGTCGAAAGCGGTGCGCCGCTTCCGCTGGCGGTCGGACCTGCCGGGGGTCACCGGGGGACGGCTGCAGATCTCACTCAAGCCCTTTCCGAAGATCGGCGCGCGATCCTACGACCCGTGCGGCGGCGGCTCGGCGGCAGGCGTCGTCCGGCAGGTCGACTTCGACGCCGCGTCGGGCGCGTGGGCCGCGCTTCCCGACATCGACTTCCACGACCTGCTTACGCCGGACGATCCCGGTGTCGACGGCCCGGCGGTGGCGGACGCGACGCTCGCCAAGCTCGACCTCGGCCTGCCGATCCACGTCCGGGTCATCCCGAAGGTCGGCGAGCGGCTCCTGTGCGACCCGGAGGAGGCCGGCGCTCCCCCGGAGGTTCTGCTGGCGAACCTGCTGCTCTCGCTCACATCACAGCCGCCATCGCCCAACCCGGAGCTGAGCGTCGGCAAGATTTTCTACACCACGGCGTTCGCCGGGAAGCAGCCGTTCCCCGGTGAGGTCTGCTATCGCGTGACCCGGAATCACGCTCTCAACCCCAACATCTTCACCGGCGGGTGGGATCTCTCGGCGTCCCTCTATGCGCACGACTCCGACATCAACGGCGGCGTCATCCAGGAGGGCGCGTCGTTCTGCATCCCCGCTCCCTCGGATGACGACGGCTGGTTCGACTCGGTCGTCGACACCTTCGGCTCGGTGCTCTCGGGGATCGTCGACGGCATCGGCAAGCTGGTGAACTTCACGTCCAACCTCTGGGAGGAGATCCAGGACCAGGCGGTCGACGCGGTCGCGCACGCGGTCGACGACCTCGGGATCGTCGACTGCGGCCCCGGTTCGAAATGCCGCGACGCGCTCGAGACCGGGCTCGAGGTGGCGCTGGCCTCGATGGGGGTGCCGCCGTCGATCCCGAACTTCGAGGAGCTGACCGACATGGGCGCCGACTACATCGCCTCGCAGATCGCCTCGGAAGCGGGGATTCCCGAGGTGGTCTCGGACTACGCCTCGGACAAGGCGCAGGAGTTCGTCAAGAAGGCGGTCGCCGACATGAAGGCGGCCAACGCCGTGCCGGGCCTGCCCGACTGGCTCGTGCCGGACCTGCACTTCCGGAACGCCTTCCTGACCATCGAGCTGTTCGGCCGCGGGACGGACCTGCCGTACGATTCGCGTCCCGCCGTTATCCGCGCTCACACCGCGATCTTCGCCGGGGCCTACGTGCCGCTCCCGCGGCGGCTGCCGAAGCCGGGCGAGACACCGGTCATCCTTCCGATGGTGCTGCCGCCGAACCTCGACGGACTCCCCGAATCACCGAGCAAGTACGACGAGTACCAGAAGGCGCGGGTGAACAAGAACGACTGGGTGAAGCTGCGCTACAAGGGCGGCTGCTACAACCTGGTGCTGACCGGCCTGTCGGATCCCGGGGGCGTGGCCCCGCTCATGAACGCCTCGTTCATCGCCGACGATCAGAACATCGTGCCCTGCACGCCCTGACCGTGCCGCGGCGGCCGCGGCGGAGAGAATCCGCCGCGGCCGC
>DATKFL010000207.1:0-4341 GCA_035511355.1 Dongiaceae bacterium | reverse complement strand
CGTGACCGAGCGGCCCGAGGAGGCGCAGGCCGCTTTCGCGACGATGGGCGACGCCCTGGTGAAGCCGCTCCTGGGCTCGGGCGGGCGCGGGATCGTGAGGGTCTCCGATCCCGATCTCGCCTGGCGCACCTTCCGGGCGCTGGCGCACCAACGCGCCGTGATCTATCTCCAGGAGTTCGTCCCGCACGGCCGTCACGACCTGCGGCTGTTCGTCGCGGGGGGCGAGGTGATCGCCGCGGCGCGGCGCGACGGCGCCTCATGGCGCACCAACGTCGCCGCGGGTGCCGCGCCCCGCCCGCACCGGCCGTCCGCCGCCGAGGACGACCTGGCGCGCCGCGCCACGCGCGCGGTCGGCGCCGACTACGCCGGCGTCGATCTCCTGCCGGCCGAGGACGGGCGGCTCCTGGTGAGCGAGGTGAACGGCATTCCCGCCTGGTCCGGCCTGCAGCAGGTGACCGCCGTCGACGTCGCCGCGGCGATCGTCGCGCGCGTGCGGCGTCTCTGTCGGGGCGCCGGCCCGGCGTGAGCCGGACGCGCGGGCGGCGCCGGCCCGGGATGAAGCGCGCGCCGCGACGGCCGGCGGCGACGCGTCAACGGGTCCGCCTGACGGCGCGTCTGGTGGCGGCGACCGTCGAGACGGCCTGCCTCATGGAAGCGCGGGCGCCGAAGCCCGGGAACGCGCACCGCGGCGGCGATCTCCCGGGACTCACCTGGCGCGACTTCGTCCTGAGCGCCGCGGCGGTGGCGGAGGCGTTCCGCCGCCACCCGCGCGGGCGGGTCGGACGGCTCACGCTCGCGGCGGTCGAGGCGACCGGGCGACTCGTGCAGACCAACACCAACCTCGGGATCGTCCTCCTGCTCGCGCCGCTCTTCCGGGCCGCACTCCGGCCGGGCCCGGGCAGCCTGCGGCAGCGCCTGCATCTCGTCCTGGACGATCTCGATCGGGAGGATGCGCGCCTCGCCTACCGCGCGATCCGCCGCGCGCGCCCGGGTGGGCTCGGTCGCGTGGCGCGCCAGGACGTGCGCCGCGCCCCGACCGCGACGCTTCGGGAATGCATGCGTTTCGCCGCCGACCGCGATGCGGTGGCGCGCGAGTACGCGACCGGCTACGACACCACCTGGCGGGTCGGCCTCCCCGCCCTCGAACGGGCGCGCGCCCAAGGGCTGGCGATCGATCAGGCGGTCGTGGCATCGGGGCTCGCGCTCCTCGCGGCGTTCCCCGACACCCTGATCGCCCGTCGGCACGGTCCCGCCGCGGCGCGATCGGTGCGTCGCGAGGCGCGCGCCGTCCTCGCGGCCGGCGGACCCGCCACCCCGGCCGGCCGGGCGCTCACCGAGCGGCTCGATCGGCGCCTCAGGAGCCCGCGCCGGCGCTGGAACCCGGGCGCGACCGCGGATCTGGTCGCGGCGAGCCTGTTCGTCTGGCTGCTCACGCGGGCGTCCCGGATGGCGAAACCACGCAAAGAGCGTGACGCGGGCGCCGCGAGACCCTAGAATGGACGGCATCATGTCGAAAGCGACCGTCGCCGTCCTGCGCACCACTCCCGCCACCGTCCTGGCCGATTACCACCGGGCCATGAACCTGGCCGGATACCGGAACGTCATCGACCCGAAGGCCGACACCGCGCTCAAGGTCAACATCTCCTGGCACCACTTCTACCCGGCCGCCAGCACGACGCCGTGGCAGCTCGACGGCGTCATCCGGGCGCTCCTCAAGGACGGCTACGAACGATCGCTCGTGCATGCCTGCCACAACCGCACGGTGGTCATCGACGCCCACTTCGGCGAACGGCAGAACAAGCAGCTCAACGTGGTCGAGGCGCACGGCCTCCGCAACGTTCACCTCTACGAAGGCGAGGAGTGGATCAACGTCCGCGACGCGGTCGGCGACCTGACGAAGGAGTTTCTCTGTCTCAACGAGGTCTATCCGCAGGGGTTCTCGATCCCGCGCCGGTTCATCGGCGAGAACATCATCCATCTGCCGACCGTGAAGACGCATGTCTTCACCACCACGACCGGCGCGATGAAGAACGCCTTCGGCGGGCTCCTCAACGAGCACCGGCACTGGACCCATCCGGTGATCCACGAGACCCTCGTCGACCTCCTGATGATCCAGAAGAAAATCCACAAGGGGCTGTTCGCGGTGATGGACGGGACCTTCGCCGGTGACGGCCCCGGGCCGCGCTGCATGGTGCCGCACGTCAAGAACGTCATCCTCGCGTCGTCGGATCAGGTGGCCATCGACGCGGTCGCGGCGCATCTCATGGGGTTCGATCCGCTGAAGGACTGCAAGTTCATCCGTCTGGCGCACGAGCGGGGCCTGGGCTGCGGCGACGTGCGCGACGTCGAGCTGGTCGGCGACCTCGACGCCGCCTCCGAGAACTGGCATTTCGACGGGCCGTTCAAGAAGATGACCTTCGCCAGCCGGATGCAACACCAGATCTACTGGGGCGGGCTGAAGAATTTCGTCGAGTGGTCGCTCAAGACCTGGATGGCGCCCTGGGCTTACATCGCGAGCGTCATCTACCACGATCTCTTCTGGTACCCGGCCTACGGGCGCAAGGGCGTCGACGCCATCCTGCACTCGCCGTGGGGGCGGCTGTTCCACAACTGGGAGAAGCTGACGCCGGACGCGGATGGATGGAAGGACGTCGGTGTCGATCCGGCGAAGCTCGACCGCGACACGCTGCGTCTCATCGGCCAGGGGATGCGCCTCCTCGGCACCTGCGTCGCCGAAGCCCCCGAAGCGGCGCGTCTCCTGCGCCGCCGCACCGTCTCGAGCCCGACCCCTTCGAGCCCCTCAGCCTGATTTCGGGCCGCTCTCGACCGGCTCACCGTCGATGACGGCGCCGCGATTGCGTGCGCGCGTCCTCAGGATCGCGGCGCGCGGATCGGCGGCGCGCACGAGATCCACGAGGCGTTCCTCCTCCTTCTCGTCCCCGGCGAAGGCATAGACCGCCGGCCCCCAGGAACTCTGCCCGACGCCGCAGGCGCCCCCCTTCTTGAGGGCGCGGACGAGCGCGCTGGCGGCGGGATGGAACTCCCCCTCCTGCACGGGCGCGAAGCAGGCGCCGACCAGCTCCTGGGTCGTGGCGAGCGCCTTGCCGAAGGCGGCGAGGTCGCGCTCGACCAGCGCCGGGAGCAGCCCGGTCAGGACCGCGCGCGCGATCCGATCGACGGTGCGATCGTCGGCGGGCTTCAGGCGGCGGAAGGCCTCCTCCTCGGCCTCGCCGCTGATCCGCGTGTCGGTCTCCGGGAGGGCCACGACGATGCGCCAGGCCTCGGGCATCTCGTGGCGCGTCAGGAGCGGCGGGACGTCGCCGCCGCCGCGTCCGATCGCCGCATGTCCTCCCTCGACCACGAAGCCGCCGAGCCGGAAGAGATGGAAACCGACCCCGGAACGCCGCGCCCGGCCGGTGAGCGCCGAGAGACGCGCGACCGACGCGTCGAGATGCCGTTGCCGCGCGATCGCGGTCGCGAGCGCCAGCGCCTGCTGGGTTCCGGAACCGAGGCCGACATGCTCCGGGATCGCCTCTTCGACGACGATATGGGCGCGCGGCTTCAGCTCGAGGAGGCGATGCACCCGCTCGGCGATCACCTCGACCCGCTCGGCGTGCGGACCCTCGACCCGCAGGCCTTCGGCCTTCCCGACCGACAGCACGAACCGCGGGGCTTCGAGCGCGAAGCCGAGCCCGCCGAACCGCCGGCTGTTCTCTCCCGCCGCCGGGTCGAGGAAGCCGAGGTGCAGGCGCGCGTGCGCTTCGACCCGGAGGATCACGGTTGCACCCCCACCGGCGCGCTCCAGGCATGCACGTGCGCCAGGACGTAGGCGAAGGCGGCGCGCTCGTCCGACCCGCCGGTCTTGTCGACCAGCGGCCGCAGGCGCTCGATCTCCGCCAGCACCGGATCGCGACCGGTCAGGTGCAGCCGCGTCGCCAGGATGGTCGCCTCGATCACCGCGTGCTGGGCGCGGTTGAAGATCAGCAGATCGCGTCGCCGCCCGGTGGCCACCACGCGCCCGCGGAACAGCGCCCGCTCCCCCGAGAGGTCGCGCTCCTCGACGCGGAACTCGCGCCAGTGTCCGGCGTCGTCGAGCACGACCCCCGGGATCGCCTCGGCGGGGCGATGCGACGGCATCTCGGTGCCGAGGGCGGCGCGCGCGAACAGGAGCACGTTGTCGGTGAAGTGCACCACCCCGGCCGCCCGTGCCTCGAGGTTGCGGCAGGTCGAGGCGGTCCGGAAGGGGCGCAGGACGACCACCTCCCCGTCGAGCCCGATCCCCATCGGCGCGACGTGCGGCCGTCCGGCGCGATCGAGGGTCGTGACCAGGGTCTCGTAGAT
>DATKFL010000206.1:0-2580 GCA_035511355.1 Dongiaceae bacterium | reverse complement strand
GCGACGCCACGCTAGATCGGTGATGTGGAGGAGCCCGTCTATTCCGCCCAGGTCGACAAACGCGCCGTAGTCGGTGATGTTCTTGACGATGCCCTTGACGGTGGCGCCTTCCTGGAGGTTGGCGAGCAGCGCCTGGCGCTCAGCGCCCTGCGAGGCTTCCAGCACCGCGCGCCGCGACACGACCACGTTGTTGCGCTTGCGGTCGAGCTTGATGACCTTGAACTCCATCTCCTTGCCCTCGTAGGGCATGGTGTCCTTCACCGGGCGGATGTCGACCAGCGATCCGGGCAGGAAGGCGCGGATGCCGTTGGTCATCACCGTCAGCCCGCCCTTCACCTTGCCGGAGATCATGCCCTTCACCAGCGTGCCGGCTTCGAGCGCCTTCTCCAGATCCATCCAGGCGGCGAGTCGCTTGGCCTTGTCGCGCGACAGGCGCGTCTCGCCGTAGCCGTCCTCGAGCGCCTCGATCGCGACGCTGACGAAATCGCCGATCTTGACCTCGACTTCGCCTTTGTCGCCCTTGAATTCCTCGAGGGGGATGAAGGATTCGGACTTCAGTCCGGCGTTGACGACGACGTAGTTGACGTCGACTCGCACCACCTCGGCGGTGATGACCTCGCCGGTGCGCATTTCCTTGCGCGTGAGGCTTTCCTCGAAGAGCGCGGCGAAGGTTTCTGGTAAATCCTGAGAAGCCACTGCGGGGGTTGCATTCGACATAAAAAAAGGACCCTACCTCTAGCCCGTCCCGGGGGACGGGGTTCGTTGATCACAACAAAAAGCCAAGTCTTGAACCTGGCTCGATGTCACCTGTTCGCCCCGCGGTACCAGCCCGCTATCAGGGCCGCCGCCTGCTCGGCGCTCATCGACGTCGTGTCGAGCGGCCGAGCTCCGGGGCTTTGCTTGAGAGGCGCCGCGCTGCGCGTCGCATCGCGTGCGTCGCGTTCGCGCAAATCCTGCAAAAGGGCGGCCAGTGTAGCAGCGATTCCTTTGTCTTTCAACTGTTTATACCTGCGTTCGGCCCTGGCCTCCGGGCTCGCCGTAAGGAACACTTTGAGCTCGGCGTGGGGGAAGACCACCGACCCCATGTCGCGCCCCTCGGCCACCAGGCCGGGGGGCCGGCGGAAGCCGCGCTGCCGCGAAAGGAGCGCCGCCCGCACCGCGGGAATCCGCGCCACGAAGGAGGCGGCGGTCGACACCGCCTCGGTGCGGATGGCGTCGCTCGCGTCCTTCCCCCCGAAAATCACCGCCTCCCCCTCGAACACCGGGGTCGGGAGGCGGGCCGCGTACGCCGCCGCCTGCGCCTCGTCCCCGCCTCCGGCGCCGAGCGCCACCAGACGGTAGAGCGCCCCGCTGTCCAGGTAGTGAAACCCCAGCGCCTTCGAAACGAGCTTGGCCACCGTGCCCTTGCCCGAGGCCGAGGGGCCGTCGATGGCGATCACCGGGGCGGCGATGCTGCCGAAGGCGTCGAAGTACTCCGGGAAGGTCTTGGCGACGCACTGCGGGTCGTTGATGCGCACCCGCACCCCGCCTAGCGCCGCGAGCGAGAACGCCATCGCCATTCGGTGGTCGTCGTAGGTGTCGATGGTCGCGGCCTGGAGCTTCGCTGGCGGGGACACGCGGATGAAGTCGGCGCCCTCCTCGACCTTCGCACCCAGCTTGCGCAGCTCCGCCGCCATCGCCGCGATGCGGTCGGTCTCCTTCACCCGCCAGCTGCCGATGTTGCGGATCGTGCTCGTCCCTTCGGCGAATAGCGCCGCGACCGCCGCGGTCATCGCCGCGTCGGGGATGGCGTTCAAGTCCGCGTCGATCGCTTTCAGCCTGCCGGCCGAGCGCGCCTCGATCCAGTCCTCGCCCATCGTCACCGCCGCGCCCATCTTCTCCAGCACCTCGGCGAAGCGCACGTCGCCCTGGATGCTCGCCCGTCCCATGCCCTCGACGCGCACCGGCCCGCCGGCGATCGCGCCGGCGGCGAGGAAGTACGACGCCGAGGAGGCGTCGCCCTCGACGCGGATCTCGCCCGGGCTCGCGTAGCGCCCGGCCGGGACGGAGAAGGATTTCCAGCCGTCGCGCTTTACCTCGACGCCGAAGCGGCGCATCAGGTTCAGGGTGATCTCGACGTACGGCCTGGAGATCAGCTCGCCTTCGACCTCGATGCGCGTCTCCGCCCCGGCGAGGGGCGCGGCCATCAAGAGCGCCGAGAGGTACTGCGAGGAGACGTCGCCGCGCACCCGGGTCGCTCCGCCGCGGATCATTCCCGGATGCACCACGAGCGGCGGATAGCCTTGCTCGCCCGCGTAGTCGATGCGGGCGCCGAGGCTGCGCAGCGCGTTGACCAGGTCGCCGATCGGCCGCTCGTGCATGCGGGCGACGCCCGACAGCCGATAATCGCCGTTGCACAGTGCGAGGACCGCCGTCAGCGGCCGGAACGCCGTCCCCGCGTTGCCCAGGAAGAGCTCCGCGCGCTTCACCGAAAACGGGCCGCCTGCCCCCCGCACGCGGACCGTCTGATGGCCTTCGTCCGTGCACGTTACGCCTAGCGTGCGTAACGCTTCCAGCATGACCTGGGTGTCGTCGGATTCC
>DATKFL010000205.1:0-7128 GCA_035511355.1 Dongiaceae bacterium | reverse complement strand
GCCGCGACCCTCGCGCTGCGAGCCGACCCCTGACGGGGCCGCGCTTGAACGATGCGGGCGCTGCCCCGGGACCGCGTCGCCCCCCGGATCGATCGAGAGCCCGCCGTCGGATCTGAGGTGCCCCGAAGCGCAAGGGGCGAGGCACCCACGTCGGCCGCGCCCCTTGCGCTTCGGGGCACCCCGCGTCGAACAGGCGGCCCCCGCCTTGATCGCCGCGGCCGGACTCGTCTAGGCTTCGCGGTCGGGAGGTGCCGTCGATGCATCCGTACGTGAAGGAGCTCCTGGCCGACGTCAAGGCGAAGAATCCCGCCGAGCCAGAATTCCACCAGGCCGTCGAGGAGGTCGCCGAGTCGCTCGTGCCGGTCCTCGACAAGCACCCCGAGTACCGCAGCGCCCGCATCCTCGAGCGAATCGTCGAGCCGGAGCGCGTGCTGATGTTCCGCGTTCCGTGGGTCGACGACCAGGGGAAGGTGCAGGTCAACCGCGGCTTCCGGATCGAGATGAACAGCGCCATCGGCCCCTACAAGGGCGGCCTGCGCTTCCACCCGTCGGTCAACCTCGGGATCCTCAAGTTCCTGGCGTTCGAGCAGGTGTTCAAAAACTCCCTCACGTCGCTGCCGATGGGCGGCGGCAAGGGCGGCTCCGACTTCGACCCGAAGGGGAAGAGCGATCAGGAAGTGATGCGCTTCTGCCAGTCGTTCATGACCGAGCTGTACCGGCACATCGGCCCGAACACCGACGTGCCGGCGGGCGACATCGGCGTGGGCGGGCGCGAGATCGGGTTCCTGTTCGGGCAGTACAAGCGGCTGGCGAACGAGTTCACCGGCGTCCTGACCGGCAAGGGCCTGAACTGGGGCGGGTCGCTCATCCGCCCCGAGGCGACCGGGTATGGCGCGACCTATTTCGCCTCCGAGATGCTCTCGACCCGCAACGACTCGCTCAAGGGCAAGCGCTGCCTCATCTCGGGGAGCGGCAACGTGGCGCAGTACACCGTCGAGAAGGTGATCCAGATGGGCGGTCGCGCGCTGACCCTCTCCGACTCGAGCGGGTACATCTACGACGAGAAGGGGATCGACGCCAGCAAGCTCGAGTTCGTGATGGGGCTCAAGAACATGCGCCGCGGGCGGCTGAAGGAGTACGCCGACAAGTATCCCGGCGTCGTCTACACGCCGGTCGACCCGGCGATCGATTTCAACCCGCTGTGGGATCACAAGGCCGAGTGCGCCTTCCCGAGCGCGACCCAGAACGAGATCAACGCCAGGGACGCGCGCAACCTGGTCAAGAACGGCGTCTTCGTCGTCAGCGAAGGGGCGAACATGCCGACCACGCTCGAAGGGAGCGCGGTCTTCATCGAGTCCAAGGTGCTGTTCGGGCCGGGGAAGGCGGCGAACGCCGGCGGCGTCGCGGTGTCGGGTCTCGAGATGGCGCAGAACAGCATGCGCTACGCCTGGACGCGCGAAGAGGTCGACACCCGCCTGCAGATGATCATGAAGAACATCCACAAGGCCTGCATCGACGCCTCGGCGCGCTTCGGTACGCCCGGGAACTACGTCAACGGGGCGAACATCGCCGGCTTCCTCAAGGTCGCCGACGCGATGCTCGATCAGGGGATCGTCTAGCCGGACCAGGCGCCCCGGAGCGGGGCGGCCGGGGCGGGCTCAGGCGGCGCGGCGGGCGACCGCGGGTCCGACCTTGTTGAAGCCGTCGAGCGCCGCCACCTTGTAGCACTCCGCGAAGGTCGGGTAGTTGAACACCGCCTCGACGAAGTAGTCGAGGGTGCCGCCGAAGGCCATCACCGCCTGGCCGATGTGCACCAGCTCGGTGGCGCCGGTCCCCAGGATGTGCACTCCCAGGATGCGCCGGTCCTCGCGGTGGAAGATGATCTTGAGCATCCCGGTCTCGTCGCCGTGGATGACGCCGCGCGCGATCTCCTTGAAGCGCGCGATCCCGACCTCGTACGGCACCCCGGCGGCGGTCAGCTCCTGCTCGTTCTTCCCGACGAAGGAGATCTCCGGCACGGCGTAGATGCCGTACGGGAAGTCGCCGGTCTTCTCGGGGCAGGGGGCGCCGAGCGCGTGGCAGGCGGCGCGCCGCCCCTGTTCCGCCGAGGTCGACGCCAGCGCCGGAAAGCCGATGACGTCGCCCGCCGCGTAGATGCTCGGCACCGGGGTGGCGTGCCGCGCGTCGACCGCGAGACGCCCCTGCTCGTCGGCCGCGAGCCCGGCCGCCCCCAGGTTGAGCTCGACGGTGGCGCCGGTGCGGCCGGCGGAGCAGAGAAGAAGTTCGCTCGAGATCGTCTTGCCGGACTGCAGGAGGGCGACGGCGCGTCCCGGGCGCTCGATCACCACGCGGGCGACCTCCTCGCCGAGGCGGAAGGTGCATTTCATGCCGCGCATCTGGTACGACAGCGCCTCGGCGATCTCGGCATCCAGGAAATCGAGGAGCCGCGGCCGCTTGTCGATGACCGTGACCCGGACGCCGAGCGCGGCGAACATCGAGGCGTACTCCAGCCCGACGACGCCGGCGCCGACCACGGTCATGCTGCGCGGCAGCACGCTCATCTCGAGGACGTCGTCCGACAGGATGACGGTGCGGTGATCGACCTCGACGCCGCGCGGCACCGTCGGTCGGGTGCCGGTGGCGACCAGGATGCGCTCGGCCTCGACCACGGTGTTGCCGCGCTCACCGGTGATCTGCACGTGGGTCGCGTCGACGAAGGCGGCGGTGCCGTACAGGACGGTCACGTCGTTGCGGCGCATCTGGTCGCGCACCACCTCGACCTCCTGCCGGATCACGTGCTGGCAGCGGAACAGCAGGTCCTGCATGGTGATCCGGTCCTTCACGCTGTACGAGGCGCCGTACAGGTGTCGCTGGGTGAACCCGGTCAGGTAGAGGACCGCCTCGCGGAGGGTCTTCGAGGGGATCGTGCCGGTGTGCAGGCAGACCCCGCCGACCACCTCGCGCTGCTCGCAGAGTCCGACCCGGCGCCCCAGCTTGGCGCCCTGGATCGCGGCGCGCTGGCCGGCCGGCCCCGACCCGAGTACGAGCAGATCAAAACGCATCATCCCACCCTACAACGTAGGCACGGCGGGCCGGCGCGCAAGCCAGACCCGCTAGAATGCGCCAGGAGACCGCCCGTGACCGAGCCACGACGACCCCCGGGCACCGAGGACGCGCGTCGCCGGGCCCGCATCCAGGACCTGATGCGGCACCGGGTGCGCCACATCCTCCTGGTCTCCAGCCTCTACGACTCGTTCACCCTGAGCGAGGACGGCCACATCAACGAGGCGCTCCTCCGGCAGTACCACGACCTCAACCTGCACGAGACCCCCGACCTGACCCGGGTCAGCGGCGGCGAGGAGGCGCTGGCGCTGGCGCGCGACGAGGCGCGCTGCGACATGATCATCACCAGCCTCCAGGTGGGCGACATGGACGCCGCCACCCTCGCCCGGCGGGTGCGCGAGGAGAAGCTCGGCATCCCGGTGGTGCTGCTCGCCTACAACAACCGCGACCTGAACGAGTTCCTGAGCCGGCACGGACGCGACGCGGTCGACCGGATCTTCCTGTGGCAGGGGGACGCCCGCATCCTCCTCGCGATGGTCAAGGACCAGGAAGACCGGATGAACCTGGAGCGCGACACCGGGCGGATGGGGGTGCCGGCGATCCTCGTGGTCGAGGACAACATCCGCTTCTACTCGTCGTTCCTGCCGGTGATCTACTCCGAGCTGATGCAGCACGGCCAGCGGCTCCTCGCCGAGGGGCTGAACCTGTCGCAGAAGATCCGCCGCATGCGGGCCCGGCCCAAGGTGCTCCTGTGCGAGTCGTTCGAGACCGCGATCGACTACTTCGAGCGGCACGAGTCGAACATCCTCGCCATCCTCTCGGACTTCGAGTTCCCGCGCGGCGGCGTGCTCGACCGGCGCGCCGGCGTCGAGCTGGTCATCCGAATCCAGGCGGTGCGGCCCGACATCCCGATCGTCATGCAGTCGAGCATCGCCGAGAACGAGCTGATCGCGCAGAGCCTCGGGGTGTCGTTCCTGCAGAAGGGGTCGCCCTTCCTGATGCACCGCCTGCGCGAGCTCCTGCTCGAGCGCTTCGGGTTCGGCGATTTCGTCTTCCGGATGCCGGACGGGACCGAGATCGACCGGGCCTCCGATCTCGGCGCGCTGATCGAGAAGCTCCGCACCGTGCCGGCCGAGAGTCTCGCGTTCCACGGCGAGCGCAACCACTTCTCGATGTGGCTCAAGGCGCGATCGGAGTTCACCCTCGCCGAGCGGCTGCGGGCGCGCAAGGTGTCCGATTACGCGACCCGCGAGGACCTGCGCGCGGAGCTGGTGAACGCCATCGGCGGATACCGCCGGGCGCGCGATCGGGCGGTGGTCGCCGACTTCGACCGGCGGCGCTACGACCCGACGATCAGCATGGCGCGCATCGGCGGCGGTTCGCTCGGCGGCAAGGCGCGCGGCCTGGCGTTCGTGAACCGCCTGCTCCTCGAGGCCGACATCATCGACCGCTTCCCGGGCGTGCGGGTCGACGTGCCGTCGGCGGTGGTGCTGGGGACCGACCTGTTCGACACCTTCATGGCGGAGAACCACCTCGACGAGTTCGCCCTGTCGAGCCCGTCCGACGAGGCGATCCGCGAGCGGTTCGCGACCGGGACGCTGCCGACCGGGTTGCTCGCCGACCTGCGCGCCTTCCTCCGGACCACGACCCACCCCCTGGCGGTGCGATCGTCGGGGCTGCTCGAGGACTCGCCCAGCCAGCCGCTCGCCGGGGTCTATCGCACCGTCATGGTGCCGAACCGGGGATCGCTGCAGCGCCGCCTCGACGACCTGGTGGCGGCGATCCGCGCGGTCTACGCGTCGACCTACTCGGGGCAGGCGAAGGCGTTCCTGCGCGCGACGCCGTTCCGCCTCGAGGAGGAGAAGATGGCGGTCCTCCTCCAGGAGATCGTCGGGCGGACCCACGGCGAACGCTTCTATCCCGACTTCTCCGGCGTGGCGCGGTCGCACAACGTCTACCCGTCGCCGCCGATGAAGGGCGAGGACGGCATCGCGGCGGTGGCGCTCGGGTTCGGGCGGACCGTCGTGGAAGGCGGGGCGTGCCTGCGGTTCTGTCCGCGCTACCCGCGCAACGTGCTGTCGGCGTCGACCGTCGACAACCTGGTCAAGGACGCGCAGCGATCGTTCTACGCGCTCGACCTGACGCGCGGCACGACGCGCGGCGGCCCGGAGGGCGCGGAGCTGACCCGACTCGACCTCGAGGCGGCGGAGGCCGACGGCGCGCTCGGCGCCGTGGGGTCGACCTGGTCGCCGGAGAACAACATGGTCTACGACGGCCTGGCGCGCCCGGGCGTCCGGCTCGTGACCTTCGCGCCGATTCTGAAGCACGGCGTCTTCCCGCTGGCCGAGCTGCTCGATCGACTCCTCGCGATCGGGCGGGAGGGGACCGGCACCGAGGTGGAGATCGAGTTCGCCGTGGCGCTCGGCGGCTCGGCGCCCGAGGCCGGCCCTGCCGGCGGCGGGATGCTGCGCCCGCGGTTCGGCTTCCTGCAGATGCGGCCGCTGGCGCTCGCCGCCGGGCTCGAGACGGTGGTGCTCGACGATCTGCCGGACGCGGCGCTCGTCTGCCGGAGCGATGCGGTCCTGGGTCACGGTCGGGTGAGCGACCTGCGCGACGTCGTCGTGGTCGACT
Source organism: Dongiaceae bacterium (assembly GCA_035511355.1). Taxonomy (GTDB): domain Bacteria; phylum Acidobacteriota; class Polarisedimenticolia; order Gp22-AA2; family Gp22-AA2; genus DATKFL01. Next base: position 1,434 of record DATKFL010000205.1, on the reverse strand, counting down.
ACGAGCGGTTCGATCGGCTGCGGAGCGTCGAGGCGGCGGAGCAGGTGGCGCGCTTCAACGATCAACTGCAGCAGCGCGGCGTGCCGTACCTCCTGATCGGGGTGGGTCGCTGGGGTTCGCTCGACCGGCATCTCGGCATCCCGGTCACCTGGAACCAGATCGCCGGGGCGCGGGTGATCGTCGAGTCGGGTTTCCGCGACATGCAGGTGACGCCGTCCCAGGGGACGCACTTTTTCCAGAACCTGTCGTCGCTCAACATCGGCTACTTCACGGTCAACCCGCAGGCGGGGGACGGCTTCGTCGACTGGGAGTGGCTGCGGTCCCGGCCCGCCGTCGAGGAGACCGCGTTCGTGCGGCATCTGCGCTTCGACGCGCCGCTCCTGGTGAAGATGGACGGGCGGAGCGGGCGCGGCGCGATCCTGAAGCCGGCCTGACGATCGGTCAGCGAAAAAGCATGAACGCGAGGCCGACGAGAATCGTCGGCACCACCGCGCCGAGGAACAGCCCGAGCGCCCCGATCCCGTCCTTGAAGTGACGGCCGAGAATCGAGAGGCCGGCGGGGTTGGGCGCGTTCGCGATGACGGTCAGCCCGCCGCCGGTCACGGCGCCCGCCACGACGGTGTACTTCATCCCTTCCGTCAGGGTCGGCACCAGCGTGCTGAGATAGGTGATCGCGGCGTTGTCGTTGAACGCCGTCAGGGCGGTCGCGCCGAGGAAGAGCGGCACCTCGCCGAGCCGGCCGAGGACCGGCGCGATCCACCACTGCTGCAGGCCGCCGTGGATCACGAGCCCGGCCAGGAAGAAACCGACCAGGACCGGACCGCGCAGGGTGAAGTCGCGCTGGTACTCCCCGGTCACATCGACGAACGCCATGAAGAAGAGCAGGGTCAGCACGAGCGGCGCAGGATGGTGCGCGAACACCACCGTCACCACGAGGAAGAAGAGGTGCCCGACGGTGACCCAGGTCGGGACCGGCGGCGCGGAGGCTGTGGAGTCGGCGACCGCCGGCGAGGCGGCGAGCGCCGCCAGGTCGCGCCGGAACCAGGCGAAATAAGCCGCGACCGACAGGACGATCCCGACGGCGGCGCGCCAGCCGAAGTGCTCCAGCATGAACCGGGTGCTCCAGTTCCACGGGCCGGCCACCATCAGGACCGGCGGGGCCGCGAAATGCGTGAGCGTGCCGCCGGCCGAGATCGCCACGAACAGCAGCCCGAGGGTGCCGTACGCCAGTCGCGGCGTCGGACCGCGCGCGTAGATGCGGCGCGACAGCAGGGAGGCGCAGATGGTCATCGCGCCCGGCTCGGTGATGACCGATCCGAGGAGCGGGCCGACGGTCAGGATCGAGACCCACCAGGCGGCCGGGCTGCCGCCGCCGGCGCGCGCCAGGAGGCCCATCAGCCGCTCGGCCAGCTCGAGCACCGGACGGGTGCCGGC
>DATKFL010000204.1:0-4349 GCA_035511355.1 Dongiaceae bacterium | reverse complement strand
AGGAGGTTCTGGCAGGCATCGCGCAGCATGCCGCCCCAGGTCGGAGCGGGAGGCGGGACGCCGATACCGAGGAAGGAGAGTCCCGCCTCGGCGAGCACCACGCCACCGAGAGCGAACGCCGCCTGCACCATGACCGGCCCGGCGAGCAGCGGCGCGATATGCCGCAGGAGCAGCCGTCCCCGCCCCGCCCCGGCCGAGCGCGCCGCCTCGACGAACTCGCGCTGCCGCAGGCGCAGCGCTTCGCCGCGCGCCAGTCGCGCGAATCCGACCCAGCCCAGAAGGGTGAGCGCCCCGATGACGTTGGCGATCCCCGGCCCGCGCGCCGCCACCACGGTGATCGCGAGCAGGATCCCCGGGAAGGCGAGGAGCAGGTCGGCGATCGCCATGATCGCCAGGTCGACCCGTCCACCGACGAGGCCCGCGGTCGCACCGAGGAACGTGCCCAGCCCGGCGCTCACCGCCACGACGAGCACCGCCGCCGGGAGCGAGGTCCGGGCGCCCCAGAGAAGCCGCGACCACACGTCCCTCCCCAGATCGTCGCGGCCGAGCGGGTGCGCGGCGCCGGGCGGCTCGAGGCGGTGAGCGAGATCGGTCGCGATGGGGGAGTGCGGCGCCAGGAGCGGCGCCGCGACGGCGACCAGGCCCAGAAGCGCGAGGATCGCCGCGCCCACCGCCCGCGTCGGGTCCGCCGGGCGACGCCGGCGTCGGCGAGGTGCGGGTGCGACGTTCACGACGCCACGAGCCGCCGGTCGAGCGCGGCTCGGCCGAGGTCGGCGAGGAGGTTCGCGAGCAGGTAGACCGCGGCGAAGGCGAGCACCAGCCCCTGCACCAGGGGGTAGTCGCGATAGGTGATGCCGTGCACGAGGAGACGGCCGACCCCGGGCCAGGCGAAGACCGTCTCGGTCAGGATGGCTCCGGTCAGAAGCGCGCCGGTCTGCAGTCCCAGCGCCGTCAGGACCGGACCGGCGGCATTCCGCGCCGCGTGCCGCAACGCGCCGGCGCTCCCGAGACCGCGCGCCCGCGCCGCGACGACATACGGAGCGCGCCACTCTTCGAGCAGCGCGACCGACAGCAGGCGCGCCAGGAGCGCGGCGACCGGCAGCGCCAGGGTGGTCGCGGGCAGGATGAGGGCTCCCGGCGCGTCGGCGCCGGAAACCGGCAGCCACCGCAGCCGGATGGAGAACAGCACCACCAGGATCGGGCCGAGCCAGAAACTCGGCATCGCCATCACCGCTGCCGACAGGATCGCGAGCCCGCGGTCGAACAACCCGCCCCGCCACAGGACCGCCGCGATCCCCGCCGGCACGGCGAGGAGGATTGCCGCCGCGAGCGCCGCCAGCCCGAGAAGGAGGGTCGACGGGAAGCGCTCGGCGAGAAGCGCGGTGACGGCATCGTCGTAGTGCAGGGAGCGCCCGAGGTCGCCGCGCAGCAGACCCCCGACGAACGCCAGGTACTGCGACGCCACCGGCAGGTCGAGCCCGAGGCGGGCGCGATAGGCGGCCACGTCGGCGTCGCTCGCGCCCGGGCCGAGCATCAGCCGCGCCGGATCACCGGGGACCAGATGCAGGATCAGGAAGACGAGAGTGGCCGCGCCGAAGAGAAGCGGCAGGGCCGCGAGCAGCCGACGCAGGAGATACCCGCTCAAGGAGCGGCGGGGGGAGTCCGGGCGATGCGCAGCGCGAGGTCGTGCCCGGGGGTGGGGTTCGGGGATTCGACGATGCGCCCCGCCTCCCGCCCTTCGACCATGTCGACGAACGTCGGGACCTTGACGAGTCCGACGGCAGCCAGCATCAGGCACCTCGCGGTGCATGATCGCGAGCGCCGAGGGGTGCTGTCAATCGTCGCCGCTCGACGCGCTTCGCCTTGACGCTCCCGGAGGGCTCTGTTAAATTCACCGGTCGCGCGAGGAGATCCGGATGCACTCGAAAAACGTCATCGCCGCCCTCGTTCTGGCCGCCCTGCTCTTCGGGCCGGCGGCAGGGCCGTCCGCCCGCGCCGCCGGCGAGGCCACCGGGGCGACCGCAGCGGAAGGCGACGGGGGGGGCGCACCGGTCAAGGTCTCCGATCCGCGCCTCGCCGCCATCCTGAAGGCCTGGGACCTGCGGCAGCAGGAGACCGCGACCCTGGTCGCGCGCTTCACCGAGCGCAAGGAGCTGAAGCTCCTCGCCAAACCGGTGATCTCGAAGGGGGAGTTCTTCTACAGCCGCCCGAACCGGGTGCGCTGGGAGTACCTCGAGCCGGACAAGAAGCTGTTCGTCATCACCGAGGACCTGTACACCGCCTACTACCCGGCGCTGAAGCGCGCCGAAGAGGTGCCGATCAAGAAATTCGTCGGCAAGCGGCTGTTCCGGTTTCTCGGCGTCGGCCAGAAGATCGGCGACCTGGCGCGCTACTACGATTTCCGCCTGGCGAGCGAGTCGGACGTGCCTGGGACGAACCTCCTGCTCCTGACCCCGCGCAAGAAATCGGTCGCGGGTCATGTCGCCGAGATGAAGATCTGGGTGGACGATCAGACCGCCCTGCCACGCCAGCTGCAATACGTCGAAGCCGACGGCGACTCGACGCTCCTGACCTTCGAAGGGATGCAGTCGAACACCGCCATCGAGGCGGCCCGCTTCCACGTCGACCTGCCTTCCGACGTCTCGGTCTCGCAGACCTTCAACGGGTTTTCGCTGGGCCAGCAGTCGTTCTGAGGATCGACGCCAGGCCGCCGGGGCGGTGACGCCTACGGCTCGCGGGTCGCGGTCGGCGCGGCCGGAATCGCGGCCAGTTGCTGCGCCTCGGGGAAGAGCTCCAGCGCGCGCTGGATCTGCTTGTCGATCTCGGCGGTCACCTTGTACCCCGCCTCCATGCCCCAGAGGGTCGACGCGAGCGCCTGGCGGATTTCCACCTTGAGGCGCCCGCCATCGGTGTCGAAGTCGGCGGCGGTCCAGGCGAGCTTGCGCTTGTCGAGGAACTGCTTGAACTCGTCGAGCATCTCCGGCGAGACCTCGAGCCCCTTCGACAGGTTCTTGTGCCGGGTGTTGTAGTCGACCGCGAAGTGGAAGAAGACCTGGCTGCGCTGCAGCGTGTCGACGAACTTCGAGGTCGGCTCGCGATCGACGATGACGTCCGGGCGGATGCCGCCCCCGCCGAACACGGTGCGCCCCGCGTCGGTGCGACGCTGCTCGCCCGCGGTCGGCTCGGCCGCGCCCTCGTCCTCGTAGGAGAGGTAATCCTCGAGGGAGTCGTAATCGCGCTGGATGAGCCGTCCGCTCGGGGTGTAGTAGCGCGCGGTGGTGAGCGCCAGCGCTGCCCCCTGGCTGAGCGGGTAGACCGTCTGCACGAGGCCCTTCCCCCAGGTCGGCTTGCCGACGATGAGACCGCGATCGTGATCCTGGATGGCGCCGGAGACGATCTCCGAGGCGCTGGCGCTGAACTTGTCGACCAGCACGATGAGCGGCAGCTCGGGGTGATTGCCGGTTCCCGAGGCGCGGAACTCCTGGTCCGACCCGCGGACCCGCCCGAGGGTGTAGACGATCATCTGTCCCTTGCGCAGGAAGTGATCGGCCACCCGCACCGCCTGGTCGAGCAGCCCGCCGGGGTTGCGGCGCAGGTCGAGCACCATGCGCGTCATCCCCTGCTTGTAGAGGGCCTGGATCTTCTCCTCCATCTCGCGCTCGGTGGTGCGGGTGAAGTTGTCGATCCGGATGTAGCCGATACCGGGCCGGATGAGGAAGGCGTACCGGATGCTGTTGGTCGGGATGTCGTCGCGCACGAGCGTGAAGTGCAGCAGTTCGGTGTCGCCCGGCCGGGTCACGGCGATCGAGACCTTCGTTCCCTTCGGCCCCTTGAGGCGCCTGAGGGCCTCGTCGATCGACATGTCGAGGGTCTGGTCCCCCTCGATCTCGGAGATCACGTCGCCGGCGCGGATGCCGGCGTTCCAGGCCGGAGTTCCCTCGAGCGGCGAGATGACCGTCAACGGCTTGTCGGTCGACGGCTTCGAGATCACGATACCGAGGCCGGAGAAGGAGCCCTGCTGCTCCTCGACCATGTGGCGATAGTCGTCGGCGTCGAGGTAGTTGGTGTGCGGGTCGAGCGTCCGCAGCATGCCGCGGATGGCACCCTCGAGGGAGTCCTTCGAATCGACCTTCCCCGCGGCGCGCGCCTGCACCAGGCTGAGCAACTGGGAGAAGGTGCCGAGGCCGTCGTTCGGGCGCTCGACGCCGGCGAGCGGGAGCCGGCCGAAGAGGCCGCCCGCGACGCTGCCCGCGAGCACAAAAAAGACCCCGGTGAGAATCGTCCGCCGACTCACATCGTCTCCACGTGGACCGTGGAAAGTATAGTGCCCGGGCGGGGGGGTGTAAAGG